>NZ_CP135530.1 GCF_032401055.1 Tardiphaga sp. 709
TTCTGCACGGCTGTCAATTTAGGCGGCGCGCCACGGACCCCGTCCCCGCAAAAACGGTCGCATGGCCCCCGCGGGCCACCGCGCCAGGCAGCACGGCTGCGGTCTCCCGGCCAAATGGGGGAGCGGATGATCCCGTCCGCTGCCGGGTGGAAGGGCGCCGGAATGATCAGCGACTAGGTTTGCGGCCGCACGATCACTGTCTGGGACGTGGTGATCAGGTGCTGGAAAGTCCGAACGTCGGATCGGGGCGCGGGCAGAGCGTCGATACTTTTCCCGTTCACCGGCCACTTCTAATCGTCTATCCTTCTCGTTATATTAGGCTACACGACGCAAGGTAGAGGCCGTCCCATGGCTTTCCATATTAAAAATCCCGAGACGGACGCGTTAGCCCGGCGCGTTGCGGCGCTTAAGAATATCGGTTTGACCGAGGCCGTGCATGCTGCCTTGGCTCACGAACTTGAGCGCGAACAGGGCGCGCCGAGCTTAGTCGATCTTGGGGTACAATTCTGTCGTGATCTGAGAGCCAAGGCTGATCCGCAGAACGGTAAGCCTGCGGATAAGGCGTTCCGCGACAGCCTATATGAAGACGCCTGATGTTTATCGACGCGTCGGCGCTCACGGCGATGCTGACCGACGAAAATGAGGCGCGGGAGTTGCTCGCCCGGGTCCAGCGCGCGAAAACCCGACTGACTTCGCCTCTCGCAGTATGGGAAACAGCGATCGCCGTCGCGCGCATTCTTAATCTTCCGATCGCCGATGCTGCTGAGGCTGTTGAAAGTTACTTGTCGCTTATGGAGATCACGGCGGTGCCTGTACCGCCTGAGGCGGCCCAGATTGCACTCAACGCTTTCGACCGTTTCGGCAAAGGTCGACACCCAGCTCGGCTGAATTTCGGGGACTGCTTCGCTTACGCGTGTGCTCGTCATCTTGGCGAGCCTCTGATGTTTAAGGGTGGCGATTTTCCGCAGACCGATATTGAGGCAGCTTAGTTTCCGATCGTCTGG
The DNA here is from genome assembly GCF_032401055.1 of Tardiphaga sp. 709. Lineage (NCBI taxonomy): Bacteria > Pseudomonadati > Pseudomonadota > Alphaproteobacteria > Hyphomicrobiales > Nitrobacteraceae > Tardiphaga > Tardiphaga sp. 709. The sequence goes on from NZ_CP135530.1 coordinate 1,005, forward strand.
TTCGTCCGGCAACGCTGCAAGTGATCCTCGCAAGCCCACGCCAAACAACGCTACAGCCCTGCCGCTTTGGTCAGATTGACCCGGAAGCGATCTCGGCGCCGCTGGTACTTCCGGGTCTGTTCGGCGCTGGCGTGGCCGAGCTGCTTCTGGACATAGCGCTCATCGACCTCGGCGGAGGTGGCGAGGCCGGCCCGCAGCGAATGACCCGCGAACTTGCCATGCCGGTCGCCTTCGCTGAGATCGGCGCGAACGCCGGCGGCGAGCGCGGCTCGTTTGACCAGCCGGGCGACCTCCTGGTCGTGCAGCCGATCCGGCCCGACCTCCCTTCCCTGCCCGGTGACCCGGCGGAACAGCGGCCCGTGGCCGATGCGGGCGAGATTCAGCCAGGTCTGCAGCGCCGTGACCGGGCAGGTGACATCCGACGAGCCGCGGCCGATCTCGATCTCGCGCCAGCCGGTCTTGCCGCGCAGAGTGACGAGCATGCCCTTGTCGAGAATCTCGATCCAGCCGCGGCCATCCTCGGTGTCGTCCCGGTGCAGGTCGAGGCCGACGATCTCCGAGCGCCGCAGCCCGCCGGCAAAACCGAGCAGCAGCATGGCACGGTCGCGCAGCCCCCGCAGGCTGCCGCGATCCAGCGTCTCCAGCATGGCGATGACGTCCTCGGGCAGCACGGCGTCTTTCTGCCGGGGCGGGGCGCCATGGGTGTTGCGGATCCCGGCCATCACGGTAGCGATGTGACGGTCGGCCCGGTCCAGCGCCGTGCCACGCTGCGCGAAGTGCCAGCTCAGCGCCGACAGTCGGCGCTCGATGGTGGAGACGGAATTCGGCAGGCCATCGGCGGCCGCCGCGCCGGAGGCGCAGGCGGTGACGTAAAGCCCGACGGTTTGCGGGGAGGGCGGCTGCACCTCGAGATGATGGCGCCGGCACCAGGCGGCAAAGTGCTTCCAGTCGGCGGCATAGGCGCGGCGGGTATTGGCGGAGCTCGCGGCATCGACATAGTCGCGGGCGCGGTCGGCCAGCCTGGCGAGCTGCGGCAGCATCCGGGGATCTCTGGCCGGGGCGGGCAGGGCGATAAGGCCGTCGCCCGCCGGGTCTGCGACCGCACGATCGCCGGCGGCAGCCGCGCCGTCCGGCAGAGCGGCACCGTCTGGAGCCTCGGATTCAGCGCTGAAGGGGGCGGCAAGACTCATCGTGGCGAGTATTCGAAAAACGAACGATAAGGCAACATTATCACTCGTTTTTATTAACCATAACCTGGGGCGGTTTCAGCGGATTTATTGGCGCAAAGCGCCGCGCGCGCCTACGCTGAAGCATGCCATCCCGCACGCGAACGATTCCCGCACCACCCCGCCGCTTCCCGCCGATGCCGGGCTGGGCGCGGCTGCGCGATGTTGGAGGCGGTGCTGACGATGCGCCATTTGTGGCCGGCGCAGCGCTGGCGGCGCTGCATCCGATCGCGCGCGACGAGCATCTGCTCGGCGCGTTATGGCGCCAGCGCCTCGCGCTCACATGCGCAGCCAGGCTGGCCGGGCAGGGCGGTCGCAGCGAAGACGAAGCGATGCTGCGGGATCACTGGTATCTGCGCCAGAGCAGCGACGATCCGGGCCCCGCCGGCCGCCTGCTCGGCGCCTGGCGCCGGCTCGGGACAAGCAAGGCGCTCACGCTGAAGGACACTTGGCCGACACTGCTGCCGGCGCTGCTGGCTTGCCGCGACGACGAAGCGCTGCAGGAGGCGATCGCATGCGCCCTGGCGCAGTGCATCGGCGGCGGCAATCCGGTGCAGGCCGCCGCGGCAACGGCGGCGATGAGCCTGCGGCTGCGACCGGACTGCTGGCCGCTGGCGCTGTGGCTGGCCGATGCCGTGCTCGCCCATCACCTCAGCTGGCCGGCGCCGGTGCCGTTGCTGGCGGCCCATCTCACCGGCAATGGTCTGCGCCGGGCTGCAACGAACTGCGATGAGCAAGGCTGGATCCAGACCTGCAGCCTGGCTTATGCGCGCGCCGCCGCGGCCGCCTGGGATCGCTATGCCGAGCTCGGACACCGCGCCGATCGTTTGCTTGCCGCGGCGCCAAAGCTGCGCGGCCGGGATGCCGACACCATGGTGGCGACCTTGCTCAGCGAGGATGCGCAACCGGCGCGGGGAGGGCAGACCGCCAGCGATCGCTCCAGCCGCCGGCTGTTCGAACGTCTGGTGTCGCTCGGCGTCGTCCGCGAACTGACCGGCCGCCCAACATTCAGACTGTACGGGTTGTAGGATGGGACGCCGACCAAAAGCCAACGTCACGTTGGACACCACGCTGACGGATCTGCCGAGCGCGCTGCGCTGGCGCGAATGGATGGGCCGGGTCGAGGCGGTGATCTTTGCATCAAGCGAGCCGGTCACCCGCGCCATGCTGGCGAAGGTCGTCGGCCCCGACTGCAATCTCGATCTGATCATCGACGACATCCAGGCCGAACTGCGCGGCCGCCCCTATGAGCTGGTCGCCGTCGCCGGCGGCTGGCAGCACCGCACCCGCAGACAGTTCGCCGATGCGATCCGCACCGCGACCGGGGCGGGGGAGGCGGGCAGCACGCTGTCAGCGAGCGAGATGCAGGTGCTGCTGTGCGTGGGATATTTCCAGCCGATCACCCGCGGCGAGCTCGGGAAGTTTTTCGGCAAGGAGATCAGCCGCGATGTCATCGGGCATCTGCGCAGGCTGGACCTGATCGGATCCGGCCCAAGGGCGCCGCAGCCCGGCGCGCCCTACACCTATGTGACCACCAAGGCATTCCTGGCGCAGTTCGGGTTCGACACGTTGCGCGACCTGCCGGACATCGAGGCGCTCGAGGATGCCGGACTGCTCAGCAAGGAAAGGATGTTCGCCGGCGACTTCTTGCCCAAGGGCGACGCGGCCGACGACGAGTGACGCATCTAGCCAATCCCTCCGGCCGAATGACGTGGGCGCATCGTGCGTTAGCATCGGACTCTGGAAAGCGGACGACAGCCTTCAGCGCCGGAGTGCGACGCCGAAAGCCCAACCCCCCGATAATCTCAGTCGGTATCATACACAGAGAAGCGCGATCGAGACACGCGTCAGGTCGGTGGGTTCGGAAAGACAGCCGGCACGGGGGCTGGCTGCGCGAGAGGGATCTCGGGATCGCGAACTTCACGATCACGCACCTCGCGACCGACCGTCCTCATAGGCGCGCCGCGCGCAGCCGCAGCGCGTTACCCACGACCGTCACGGACGACAACGCCATAGCCGCCGCCGCGATGATCGGAGAGAGCAATATTCCGAACGTAGGGTAGAGGACGCCCGCCGCGATCGGAATCCCGGCCGCATTGTAGATGAATGCGAAGAAGAGGTTCTGCCGGATATTACTCATCGTCGCTTGAGATAGACGACGGGCTCGAACAATGCCGCCGAGATCTCCCTTGAGCAGAGTCACACCGGCGCTTTCCATAGCCACATCGGTGCCGGTCCCCATCGCGATTCCCACGTCGGCTGCGGCCAGGGCCGGCGCGTCGTTGACACCATCTCCAGCCATTGCGACAACCCGTCCCGCCTTCTGTAGCTTCGTGACCACTGCGCTCTTCTGGTCCGGCAGGACTTCCGCCTCGACCTCGGAGATGCCGAGACGCTTCGCGACCGCGTTTGCCGTGGTTCGGTTGTCGCCGGTCAGCATGATGACCTTGATGCCTTCGGCCGCCAGCGCTTTCAAAGCGTCGGGGGTCGTGGCTTTCACCGGGTCCGCAATGGCGACGATGCCGGCGAGTGCGCCATCGACGGCGATGTTTACGACCGTCGCACCGTCTCCGCGCAGGATCTCCGCCTGTGCTTCGAGCGCCCCGGTCTCAACCTCAGACGCGCTCATGAACCGCGCGTTGCCGAGCAGAACGAGCTTGCCGTCGATCCTGCCCGTGACGCCCTTTCCGGTGGGAGAGTCGAAGTCGGTGACGGCCGCGAGATCGACATTTCGTTCCTTCGCCGCGCGGACGATCGCGTCGGCGAGCGGATGCTCGCTCGAACGCTCGACGCTGGCGGCGAGCCGGAGAATCTCGGCTTCGTCGAAACCCGGCGCCGGAACAATCGAAACGACTTTGGGCTTGCCCTCTGTCAACGTTCCGGTCTTGTCGACGACCAGCGTATCCACCCTTTCCATGCGCTCCAGAGCCTCAGCGTTCTTGATCAGCACACCCTCCTGGGCGCCGCGACCGACGCCGACCATGATTGACATCGGCGTCGCAAGACCCAGCGCGCAGGGGCAGGCTATTATCAGTACGCTCACCGCCGCGACGAGACCGAATGCAAGACGGGGTTCGGGGCCGAACCACGCCCAGGCCGCGAAGGCGGCGATAGACACTGCGATGACGGCCGGCACGAACCATCCGGCGACCTGATCGGCGAGCCGCTGGATCGGGGCGCGGGATCGTTGCGCCAGGGCGACCATCTGCACGATTTGGGAGAGCAGGGTGTCGCTACCGACCTTTTCGGCCCGCATCACGAAACCGCCCGATTGATTGAGTGTGCCGGCGATCACCTTGGCTCCGGCTTCCTTCGTGACCGGCATGGACTCGCCCGTCACCAGGGACTCGTCGATCGAGGAGCGACCCTCGACGAGGATCCCGTCCACCGGCACCTTCTCGCCGGGACGGACCCGGAGCCTGTCACCGACGTTCAGGCTGTCAAGCGCGACCTCATGGTCCTCACCGCCAGCGTCGATCAACCTCGCGGTTTTCGGCGCTAGATCGAGCAAGGCCTTGATGGCTCCGGACGTCGCCTCGCGGGCGCGCAGTTCGAGAACTTGTCCAAGAAGGACGAGGACCGTGATCACGGCGGCCGCTTCGAAATATACCGCGACCGCGCCGCCGTGGCCGCGGAAGGCCGGAGGGAAGGCGCCTGGAGCAACGGTGCCCACCAAGCTGTAGACATAGGCAACGCCCGTTCCCATCGCTACCAGGGTGAACATGTTCAGGTTCCGCGTCACCAGCGATTGCCAGCCTCGGACGAAGAAGGGCCAGCCCGCCCAAAGGACGACGGGGGTTGCGAAGACGAACTGAATCCAGTTCGAAAGGGTCGGATCGACGAGACCGTGGCCGACAAGGTGGCCGCCCATCTCAAGGACAATAGCGGGCGTTGCGAGCGCGAGGCCGATCCAGAAGCGCCGCGTCATGTCCGCCAGTTCGGGATTCGGCCTGTCGTCGAAGCTGAATAGTTCGGGCTCAAGGGCCATTCCGCAGATTGGGCAACTTCCAGGCCCGACCTGACGGATCTGAGGGTGCATAGGGCAGGTGTAAATCGTTCCGTCCGCCATTGGGGCCTGCTTCGCAACGGTGTGTGAATTGTTAAGGTATCGCTGCGGATCGGCGGCGAATTTGGTCTGGCAGCCCGCTGAGCAGAAGTAATGGGTCTCGCCATCCTGCTGAAGCTTGTATTCGCTGGTCTCTGGATCAACGGTCATGCCGCAAACGGGATCGACCATCTTGCCGGTGCCGACGGACATTTTGTGATCGTGTGCCTGGCGGCCGTGAGCATCGTGCGCGGAAGCACCGCCGCAACATCCGCCGCCGGTTGTCTGAGCGTCCGATGAGTAACTCTCGGGAGAAGCGGCAAATTTCGTGCGGCAGCCCGCGGAACAGAAGTGATAGGTCTCACCGATATATTCGAACCGGTGCTTGCTCGCCGTCGTACCGACAGTCATGCCGCAAACGGGGTCAATCGCCGTGTCTCTCTTTGCAGGGGCCTCGTCGCGTTCTTGCTTGCTGTCGGATGCTTTGCCAGCCGTTGAGCCTCCGCAGCAACTCGTTGCCGCAATGCTCGTTTCAGGCGCCACTGGCGCCTTCGGAGAGCACCCGCAGCCGCCGCTCGAATTTGCTATCTGCGTCCCGGTCATCTATCTCTCCCTCACGACTTGAAACCCATACCTTGTAGGGGTATATGGACTTCATGCAGGACGACATCAAGGTATCCGTGAAAAAACGCCTCGGCCGGATCGAGGGCCAGGTCCGTGGGCTGTCGAAGATGGTCGAAGAGGATCGCTATTGCATCGACGTCGTGACGCAGATCTCGGCGGTCCGAGCCGCGCTTCGGCGCGTGGAGGAAGAGGTACTTAAAGACCATGTCTCGCATTGCGTGGAGCACGCCATCGCGAGTGGCGACAAGGCCGATCAGCGCCAGAAGATCGCCGAACTCATGGCCGTCGTCGGAAGGGCCGAACGATGACCGGCGTGGATTCCGCCTTGGCCATCCGGAATTTCGCGGTTAGGCTCCGCGGATCGACTCGAACCGTCGAAGGCATCTGATACCTTTATGCTGATCAGGCTCATCAGGAAACGGCGTTTGAAGGCAGGGTGGCTCGTCGCCCTTGTCTATATGCTGTGCGTCCTAGCGCCGACACTGTCCTACGCCCTGCCGGGCGAACACTCCGTCGCGCACTGCATGACCACGGAAGGCATGTCCGGCTCCGTGCACATGCACGATGAAGCGGCGCAGCCGATGCACGCCCATCTTGACGGAGGCGCGGACGATCGTGCGGCCGCGAAGTCCATGGCGGTTTCCGACGCTGACGATATGACGTCGATGTCCGACGACATGGACGGGGACGGCGTGCCGACCAAGAAGGGGGCGCACACCACGAGCGGGCAGTGCTGCGCCCTGATGTGCGTCTCCGCAATGCCGGCGTCCGCATTCGAAGTTTGGGCGCCTTCCGCGCCGACGGTGGTCCACATCACGACCACCTATCGTGCCACGGCGGACAACGCGCCCGCCCTGCATTACCGCCCCCCATCTCCTGATCTGACTCGCTAGACGCGGTGCTGCGCCCCGAAGGGAAGCGTGCACCTGTGGCCCGTTGTCATTTCAGGAAAAAACATGTTTGCGCAGTTTGGTGCGAAGCTCACCGTCGTTCGTTCGGTGGCGGTGGGACTATTCGACAGACGACCGGTGGTGTTTGCCGCCTTATCCGCCGGCGTCCTTACTCTAGGGGGCTGCCTGCCGACGACGGCGCCTCTGGCTGGCGCCGATCCGGCCGATCCATCGGCGAGGGTGGCGGGCGTCGGCTACCGCTCGACCGTGGCTCCCTACACAAGTCTCCGCCCGGTCTCTCCGTCCTCATGGAGGGAGCAGAACGACCGTGCCGCTCCCGCTCCTAAATCGGATCGGTAAGAGCGGACATGTCCAGCACGCATCACATCTCCGAGCGCCCCTCCATCCGTCGTGGCTCAAGGCCGGCAGCAGCCGCGATCCTGCTTTCCTCGCTCTTCCTTTCCGGATGCGCCACCTTTTCGCCTGATGCAGGCATGGGTGCCGTCGCTGGCGTCGCGGGCGAGACGATCAAGAAGGACGTCATCTCGATCAAGACGCAGGACGACGCAGTGCGCGCCAACGGCGCCGTGAAGGAACTCCTTCGCCGGACGCTCACCGTTGACAGCGCGGTGCAGGTTGCGCTGCTGAGCAACCGAGGTCTGCAGGCCGCCTACAACGAACTGGCTCTCGCCGAAACGGATCTCGTCGGGGACAGCCTTCCACCCAACCCGACGTTCTCGATCTCGCGCATCTCCGGAAACGGCGCGCTCGAGATCGAGCGTCAGGTCGTCGGCGACATCCTTGCGCTCGCGACGCTCCCTTTCCGCTCCGAGATCGCCCGCCAGCGCTTCCGGAAGGCTCAACTGCGTGCCGGCGAAGAAACGCTGCGGCTCGCCGCGGACGTCCGCCGCGCCTACTACAGGGCGGTGGCCGCCAACGAACTCGTTGGCCTTCTGACCGATGCCAAGTCGACGGCCGAATCCACGGCCCAGCTTGCGGGCAAGCTCGGCCAAACGGGGTCTCTTAACAAGCTGGACCAGGCTCGCGAGCAGGTCTTCTACGCGGAGACGACGGCCGACCTCGCGACCATGCGGCAAGAGGCGACGAGCTCCCGCGAGCGGCTGATCCGGCTGCTCGGTCTTTGGGACGGCGACATCGGCATCAAGCTGCCGCAGCGCCTGCCCCTGATGCCGCGCCGACCGCTCTCGCTGCCCGGCATCGAGGTCGACGCAGTGACCCATCGCATCGACCTGCAGATCGCGCGCATCGAGCTGGCGGCTCTCGCGAAGTCGCTCAACCTTACCCAGGCCAGTCGTTTCGTGACGATGCTCGACGTGGCAGGGATCGACCGCAAGACCCGCGATCCGGAAGGTGCGCCGTTCCGCGAACGGGGCTTCGACATCCAGTTCCAGATTCCGATCTACGACGGCGGCGAGGTGCGCGTCCGCCAGGCCGCCGAGACTTACAACCAGTCCTTCAACCTGCTGACGGAGAAGGCGGTCAACGTCCGCTCCGAAGCGCGTGATGCATTCCGGGTCTACCGCTCGACCTACGACATCGCGGGGCACTACCAGCGTGAAGTGTTGCCTCTGCGCAAGATCATCTCCGAGGAGATGCAGTTGCGCTTCAGCAGCATGCAAGTCGACGTGTTCGCCCTCCTCACGGAGGCGCGGCAGCGCATCGCCGCGCTGCGCGCCGCCATAGAGGCCAAGCGCGACTTCTGGCTCGCGCAATCCGAACTACAGACCGCGGTCAACGGCGGCGGTGCCGGCGAAGCGCAATCCCAGTCCAAATCTTCGACGACCGCCCAGGCTTCCGGCGGCGGAGGGCATTAAAATGGAGACTCCGATGTTGTCTCGACGAAACTTCCTCGGCACCGCCACCGCGCTTGCAAGCGCCGCCGCCGTGACCGGCCGTGCCCAGGCGGCGACCATCCCCGAAGCGCCGACCATGGAAAAGGTCACGATGCAGCCGCCGCTGCATCCGACCAGCGGTCCTGACTACAATCCCGTGGTCACGCTGAACGGCTGGACTTTGCCGTGGCGCATGAACGGCGACTGGAAGGAATTCCATCTCGTCGCCGAGCCCGTCGAACGTGAGTTCGCCGAAGGCATGACCGCACATCTGTGGGGCTACAACGGCCAGTCACCGGGCCCCACGATCGAGACCGTCGAGGGTGACAAGGTACGCATCTACGTCACCAACAAGCTGCCCGAGCACACCACCGTGCACTGGCACGGCGTCATCCTACCCGCCGGCATGGACGGCGTCGGAGGTCTAAGTCAGCCGCACATTCCGCCGGGCAAGACCTTCGTCTACGAATTCGAGATGAGGCACAGCGGATCGTTCATGTACCACCCGCATTCGGACGAGATGGTCCAGATGGCGATGGGCATGATGGGAATGATCGTCGTGCATCCGCGCGACAAGACCTTCCGCCCCGTCGATCGCGACTTCGTCTTCATCATGAGCAGCTATCTCATCGATCCCGGCACCTACCTGCCGAAGGTCACCGAGATGACCGACTTCAACATGTGGGCGTGGAATAGCAGGGTCTTCCCGGGCATCGATCCGTTGGCCGTGCGTCTCGGGGACCGGGTCCGCGTCCGGGTCGGCAACCTCACCATGACGAACCATCCGATCCATCTGCACGGCCACAGCTTCGCGGTCAGTTGCACCGATGGCGGCTGGGTGCCCGAGAGCGCGCAGTGGCCCGAGGTGACGACGGACATCCCGGTCGGATCGATCCGCGCATTCGATTTCACTGCCGACAATCCGGGCGACTGGGCGTTCCACTGCCACAAGTCGCATCACACCATGAACTCTATGGGGCACGATGTCCGCAATCTCATCGGGGTCAATAAGAAGGATCTGGCGAAGGTCCTGGGTAAGCTCGCTCCCGACGCGATGGTGATGGGAACGACCGGCGGCGCCATGGGCGAGATGGAGATGCCGATGCCCGACAACACGCTGCCGATGATGACCGGCTCCGGGCAGTTCGGCCCTATCGAGATGGGCGGCATGTTCACCGTCATGAAGATCCGGGAAGGCCTCGCGCGCGACGACTACAGGGATCCCGGTCCCTACAAGCATCCCCCCGGAACGGTCGCCTACGAAGTAGCGGCGCCGCAGAAGGAGGCGCCTCGCCAGGCCAACGACAAGACGAAGACTAAGGCGACCGAACCGAAGCCCATGAAGGGAATGAACATGAAGGGGATGAAAGGGATGTGAGGCCTTCAGCCACGCCGACTAAATCGAAACACAAGATCAACTAATCAAATCGGAAAGAAAATGAATAGCAAAAGACTCGCAGCAGCGACCATGGTTTTTCCCTTCTCGCTTCGACCTCCGTCTTCGCACAGGACGCGATGGTCAAAGGCGAAGTGAAGAAGGTCGACGAGACCGCGAAGAAAATCACGCTCAAGCACGGCGCGATCAAGAACCTTGGAATGGACGAGGACGGCATGACCATGGTGTTCAAGGTCCAGGATCCCGCGATGCTCAAGCAGGTTAGGGCCGGCGACAAGGTTCAGTTCACGGCCGAGCGCGGCAGCGACGGTATCGCCATCACGAAGATCCAGAAGACCAAATAGTTGTCGATCCGTTGATCTCACCGTGGACGAGACGTGCCCACGGTGGGATGGCGTTGAATTGAACAAAGCACACGAACCACCTTGAAGGACGACCAATGTCTAAGAAGGCCCGCATCGCCGTCGCCTCTATTGCAGTGATGGTGCTCACGCTCGGCATCGCTCAAGCTCACCCCGAATTCCAATCGGCAGAGCCTGCCGCCGGGAAGTCGTCGGCACCGCCGAAGCAGATCCGCATTCTGTTCAATGAGAGCGTAATTCCGCAGTTCTCCGGCATCGAATTGAAGGACCAGTCCGGAAAGGCGATCGCGGTCGGCAAGGCGACCACCGATCCTACCAACAAGAAGCTGATGATCGTGCCCCTCAAGGACCAGCTGGCACCGGGCGACTACAAGGTCGAATGGCACGCGGTGTCAGACGACACTCACAAAGTGAAGGGCAGCTACTCTTTCGGCGTGGCGAAATAATGATCGAACTCGGGCTCGTCGTCGTACGCTTCTTGCACTACGTGGCAAGCACCACGCTGGCCGGAGCGGCGTGCTTCCCGCTTTACGCTTATGACGGCGCCGAGCCCGAGACGCTTGGCCGCTGGAGAAGCAGGGCTCGGGTATGCTGGGACGCAGCCGGATGCGTCGCCGGTCAATGTCGACAGCGTGCTGATGCGGTTTTCCGGAATGGGCTACCTCGCGGTGGCGACGCTCGTCGGAACGGGCCTGGTCAATAGCTGGCTGCTTGTTGGGTCCGTCTCCAGCCTGCTCCACAGCGCCTATGGGCAGATACTCATGGCGAAACTTGCCTTCTTCGCAGGGATGCTGGCGCTCGCCGCGGCCAACCGGTTCTGGCTAGTGCCGGCACTGGAAGCGTCCGGGCACGATGCTGCCGGCTGCTCCGACGTCTGGAGAAGCAAATTGCGGGCTCACGTGCTGTGCGAACAGGGTCTGGGCCTGCTCGTCCTCTTGAGCGTGAGCATACTCGGGACGATCCGGCCGGCGATCGGACAATGACCGGCGAGAGCGGCCGCCATTCCGGCGGCCGGCAAGACAGGAGGAATGCCATGAAGGATACACACATGCAGGAATGCATCGACCGATGCCTGCGCTGCTATCAGACCTGCTTCGGCATGGCGATGAACCATTGCTTGGAAAGTGGCGGAAAGCACGTCGAGCCGACGCATTTCAGGCTCATGACCGCTTGCTCCGAGATATGCAGGACGTCGGCGCATTTGATGCTGATGAATTCACCCCATCACAAGCACCTCTGCCGCGAATGCGCCGAGATCTGCACCGAATGCGCCGCGGACTGCGAACGCATCGGCGGCATGGAGGACTGCGTGGAGGCCTGCAGGGCCTGCGCCGAGAGTTGCCTCGCAATGGCGGCTTAGAGGAAGCGAAACGAGTAGTTCCGCTGCATTCGGTATCAACAGCAATCAAGGAAGTAATGACGATGAATATGAGCTATGCGCGCTTCGGCGCAATGATCGCCGCCTCTACGGTCGTGATGTTCGGCCTCATGTACCTCAACACGTATGCGATCGACCACGTGTTCTTCAGCCAGACGCGGATGTGGATGGCCTTCGTGATGGGCGCGGTGATGGCCGCGATCATGCTCGCCTTCATGATGAAGATGTATCCGGACAAGCGAATAAATACCGGGATCTTCGTCGGGAGCGTCCTCATCTTCGTGGTCGCGTTGTGGCTCGTTCGCAGCCAGCAGACCGTCGACGACGTCTCCTACATGAAGGCAATGATTCCGCATCATTCGATCGCCATCATGACGAGCGAGCGCGCCCATATCCGCGATCCGCGCGTGCGCAAGCTGGCCGACGGAATCATCGAGGCACAGGTCAAGGAGATCGCCGAAATGAAGCAACTCATTGCGGATCTTGGCCGGAACGCACCTCCGGCCGGAGCACCGGATCTGCCGGCACGACTGCCCCGATGAGAACTATCAAAAACGTACTCCGGCGATCGAGTAGTATCGATGAAGCAAGAGAGTCTGCCGGTGCCGCCTGGACGCAATCTGCGGCTCGGCCTGTTTTGCGTACCCGCGAACTGGGCGATCTTGCTCGACCACATTCCAACAATGCGGTGGCTTGGCTGACGGCGAGGAACATTCCATAACATTCGAACGGCGAACACGGGCTGTAGGAGCAAAGCTAGAATGTCAGCACTTAGCAAAGTTCAGATGTCAGTTTCCTGTCCTCTTGGGGGCGCTGGAGGCTGTCACTTAGATGAGCATGGTGTTGATCGCGTGTGGCAATGAATAAACGCATAGAGGCCCTGCGATGTGGACAGCATTGACGACTTGCTTCGTTTATTTTCTGATCGGGGATATCGACCTCTGTCTGGGGTACTTTACGGGCAGGGAAGAACTCCAGCTGAGATACGAAAGCTGTTAAGTAGATCGTCGCGGCCAATCGCGACACGCCAGCCGGCAGTAATCGTTCAGGGCGACGACGGCGCCTTCCCCGCAACTGAACGAAGGCCGGCCGTCAGGATTTCCATTTGAGCGCAGTCCGGCGCGGACCTCGACCTCCGAGCTTGAACAGCAAGTCGTTTCCAAAATATTTTAAGCGATCGCCCGGAACCTCAGCCGCGGCCCGTCTTTGATTCGTAGTGGCGTCCCCCCAACTCGGGCCTCGCGCGGAGCTCAGGCGGGCGGCTTGGCTATTAGTCCGTGAGTCCGTTTAAGCCGGAACTTAAGTGGAGTTTTGCCCGGGCTTTCGGCCTATGCCTTTCGCGACACAACGAGAAAGTGCTCGGCGAAAAATCCGGAGACCTTAAGGCTGCGGCATATCTTCTCGAATGGTCCGACCAGCACTTCGCAAAGGCGCGGAAGGAAACGGCCTGGCCGCGGGAGATAGCCGTAATATGTGCTCTCAATTACCTCGAAGCCCTCATCCGACAGCATTCTCGAAAATTGATCCAAGGTCAGGGTATTTCGAGGCCTTCTTGGATATGCCCGGTTCAGGACACGGCTCACCAACCCGATTGGTGAGGTTGCATTCAGTTGGATGTTGCAAACCAAAATCCCACTCTTGCGAAGGTGTCGATAGATCGCTCGCAAGGCATCGCGCCGAAGCGCGTCCTCTGCATTCAGGAAAAACCGGAACGCGGTGACGACGTCAAATGTCTGTTGGCCAGTGGCATTAGTGATATCAATGCATCGCAACATGACATTGTCGGGAACTGAAGCTGCGAAGAGCATAGCTTCTGACACATCGACTCCGACAACCGAGCCGAAGAATAGTGCTGCGACCTTGGCAATGCGTCCGGTTCCGCAGGCGAAATCGAGGCTTGTTCGCTCCGGCCCTCCGAGCGGACGCAGAATGTTTTCGAGCAGGGGCCGCTCGACGTTCCGCCATAACGCCGAGCAATAGCCCACCTCGAAGGTGCTGACATAGTCGGCAACGATATCCGCCGGCTGGTGGCTCGCGCGATAGCTCTCGCTGTACGTGTCTCCATTTAGCATAGGATGCGTCCCGTGAGCCGAACGGCGGGACGCTAACCACTTTGCGGGGGCGAGGTCTTCATGCATTTGAATGATAGCGTCATGCGCCATGACAATGTCCGTCGGGGCTGTGTCTCGAGCTGCGCAATCCAGAACTTTGTCGAGCGGAGTCAATGCCGCCGGCCACGCAGAACCCGCAACCCAGATCGTACGGATGACCTTCTCGGCACAAGCCTCGTGCTCTGAGGGGGAAATCCTCGGACGTGACAAGGCTCTTCAATGCGATGCCATTCATCGTCAGGACGGCGCCAGCTTTACGGGATATTGCTGCGCGCCAGGATCCCGCCGGTTGCCGCCGGTGAGCGAGAATGGGAATCTTGAGACGGCATCTGAATAACTTTTGGCCGAGCTAAAATGTTGGTCTTCGGTGCTTGCCTCACGGAGGCACAGCATCGTTGCATCGCGCAAAGTGAGAATTGTCACATCGGCCAAGGTTGCCGCCTGAGCATCTGCGGCTGGCATAGATGCGGATGGCGCTATGGACACGACGATTGAGGCGCGATGCGACTACTACAAACATCGCGCGCGGCCGCGTCGAGCTGATATCAACGCCATTCCCATCCATCAGAATGGTGTGTAATTCATTATCTCGTTCGTGCCTTGGCCGAGGACCGCTCGGTTCGGCCCGTATTCAGGCGTGTTGGCCAGTTTGGCGCATCTTTTGATATGCCATGACCGCAGAAACGCGGTTGGTAACGCCGCACTTATTCATGATACTGCTCATGTAGTGCTTAACCGTCTTCTCGCTGATTCTAAGTTTTTCAGCGACCATTCGGTTGGTGGAACCGCTTTCGACCTCCGCGATGATCTGGAGTTCGCGGTGACTGAGGCCCACTTTAATCGGTTCCCCATCCTTCCGTTGGACAGCGGAGAGCAGGCGCGCGGCAAACTCCGGCGAGACGAACGAGGACTCGTTCTTGAAGACGGCCCAGATTGCGGCTTTCAGCTCGCTTGCGCTTACCCCCTTCAGTATGTAGCCGTGTGCACCAGCATTCAAGGCGGCGATGCCTGTCTGCGGGTCGTCGCAAGCCGTTAGTATCACGCAATGCGTGCTGGGGAATTCGAGGCACAACTGCCTAAGCGTGTCGAGGCTGTCGCCGGGAATTCCGAGATCGAGGATCATCACGTGAGGCCGATGCGCCTTCACGATGTCGAGCACGTCTGCGGACGATGCGCCTTCGGCCACGATCTTGAAGCGGGCCTCCGCTCGAAAAACGGCAACCAGTCCTTGACGGTAAATCGGATGGTCGTCGACGATGGCAATCGTGGCTTGCTCACTCAACATTTCCATAGCGTACACCATACTAATAAAACGAATGGGAAAACGCGGCACTCCAGAATGATCGGAGAGTAGACATCAAAAAGAAACCGTTTCAATACTTTTTAATAGATGGATCGATGCTCGGGGCGTCCCGCACTGCAACCGTGGAACCGTAAGAGGAGAGCACACAAAGAATCTCGGTACCCTTTTCAGGGTTGGTGATGACTGAAAATTCACCTCCGAGAGCTCTTACTCGCGAGACCATCCCCGGCATTCCTAAACCTGATTGCGAGGTCGCGGGAGCGGCATTGGAAAAGCCGCATCCAGTATCTCGCACCGAGAGACTGAGCATCTCGTTTGCATACGCAAGCCTCACGACCTGTCGATTGCTTCCCGAGTGCTTGTATGAATTGTTTAGCGACTCTTGAACAACCCTGACGACGCAGCGAACTATATCGCGCGGTAGCTTCTCAGGTACATTTACCGCCTCGAAATCCACGATGCATCCTGTGCGGCTTTCATGCCCCCGTATGATCTTACGGAGCGCTTGGGATGGATCTCCGACCTCCCCGATTTCTGGAAGAAGAAGGTCCGCGGCTATAGCGCGAAGCTCTTTGAGCGCGTCCTGCAGCGCGCTCCGGAGTTCTGCCAGTAGCGCCCCCGTACTTGCCGGTCGGTCGTTCAAGTCGTGTTCAAGAGCCTCAAGGCGCAGTAGAACGAAAGACATCAGTTGTGCGGGCCCATCATGGAGCTCTGCTCCAAGCCGTGTATGCACGAGATCGTCGATACGGGCGGCCGTGCGAAGGGCATTTTCGGTTTCCAATTTGAGAGTGTCGTTATGGCGATGCAGCAGCATTTTGTCCCGGAAGCGTTGCTTGATGGCCGATCGCTGCATTTTGATGGTCACGCTTCCTTGGTGTACGACTACGAATAGCGTCAACAGAGTGCCGAGCCCGACGAATCCCACTACTAACCACGCACTGCGCTCGGCGCTTGCCTGGTCGCGGAGAAGCGAGCGGGCGTCTTCGTAAATTTCGGCGACCGCAATGATCTTTTCTGTCTGGTTCTTGTAGAGCGGGATGAATATCTCGTAGAGAGGCATCGATAGAGCGCGCTCGAACTCACTGTCATCGTCCGTCAGATCGGCCATTCCTGCGTGAATCTCCCCGCGCAGCGAAGGAGCGATGTCAGTTGTCGGGAAACGACGTCCGATCAGTCCTTTTTGGGTGCTATAAACGATGGTGCCGTCCGGACGCCATATCTTGATGGAAGCGACATGGCGCCTCGATTTCAGCAATTCGCCAACGGCGTCGAGGCTGCGAGCGTCTTCTGCGCTGGGGACCCCTCCGTCATCCATCGACTGGACGTATGGCTCCAAGAAATTTGACACGTATAGCGCGGCGGCTCCGCTAGTTCCGCGCAAAACGCCATCGGCGATGCGGGTGCCGACCCATCCGCCGACCGCGAGAACCGAAAGGGACAGAACCAGCGTGGACAACATCGCGAATTGTTCGAAGAGAGATCTCCGAATCCACCAACTGCGCAGTTGCCGTCGGGCTATTCTGATGTTTCTTGTCGGGCTGGACGAAGCGCGCTCTGTCATCGACTCCTCTTCGCCGGTGATCGAAGAAGACACGTCGACTCGTGGAATGCGTCCAGCCACGTTGGCCGCAGTTGCGACGTTCCCCACTGGTGACTCCATGCGATGGTTCGCGAAAATCTGTCATCGGTGAATAAATGCTTAAATCGGCGGCATCATATGCTCCGATCCGATCCGCTTTCAATGTTTTAGCTGAACATGGTGAAGACCGGGCGCGGTTCCTTGGAAGTCTATCGTAATGGCTGCCGCTTGGGCTCAACACGTTCAAGCCCCCGGGCCACATAAATCCGAGGGGCGCCCGTGCGCCGAAAGGTCGATCTGACATCAGACCAAAGTCCGAAGCGGGGGACGTTTAGTCTGATGCGTAGGGCCCGACTATCGGCGAAATCTTTCGCTCGACCTTCTGCCCTACACAATCTTCGACGCACTCGACATGCTTCTGCAATGCGGAGATCCGGCCGTTCGGTCTCCATGAAGCTGGCAGGAGCGCACCAATGGCCAACTACCTCAAGCCGTTCAACATCGATCAGACCGACATCGACTTCATCCTCAGCCAGGTGAATTTCCGGCCGCTCTTTGACGCGCACGGTAACGCGGTAATCCTTTGGAACGGAACCGGATCCATCTATGATGCCCACGGCAACCTGATCGGCACCGGTGGCGCCCTCGCCGGCGACGCCGTCTCGCTCGCGGCCATCGCGCAATGGGGCCAGTCCTACTATTCGGAATTCGACTTCGCCGGACTGCGCGATCCTAGCGGCCTGAACAACAATCTGTCCTTGATCAATTCCAGCTTCGGTGCGGTGGATCAGATTTTCACCCGCTCGGCAGCCGCCGACTACGCCGGCTATTCGTCCGTGATGCAAGCCGTCGCCGACCGCGTTTATGCCGCGGCCAAGACGTACTATTCGTCCTACAGCGCTGCCACGGGGGGCTTCAACCCGGCGCTGAACGGCGACTACACGATCAAGGTCGACACGACGCCCGGCCAGCCGGGAGACCATACGGCCAGCGACGGCACGCCGATCGAGATCCAGAACGTGGTCGACTACACGCCCCGGATGATCAGCCTGACGACGACGACCGCGGGCGTCTCGTTCGACACTTGGGCCAACCACACGGGAGATGCCGGCGCGACAGCGCATCAGCCTAACGAAATCTACTACGATCCCTCCACTGGCGAGGCGAAGGTGCTAAACTGGGGGCTGCTCAGCACTGTGGCCGACGGCGGCCTCGGCCAAGTCGATACCCAAGCGCGGCTCGCGGCATCTGCAGGGCAAGACGACCATTTCATCGGTGGGCTCAATCCGGGCGTGTCGCCGTCGAACGGTTTCTTCGTGTTGTTCGGTCAGTTCTTTGACCATGGGCTCGACTTCATCGGAAAGGCGTCCGGGCAGACCATCAGGATCGCGCTGGCAAGCGACGACCCTCTCTATGGTATGCTGGGACCGGACGGACGGCCGGTCCACGAGATAACGGTCAGTCGCGCCACCGTTGCCACCGTGGACGCGAACGGCGCTGAATATATCAACCACACTTCGCCGTTCATCGACCAGAGCCAGACCTACGGTTCACACGAGCAACTCACGAACCTGTTACGGGAATGGGTCAAGGATCCGGCGAGCGGCCAATACCACGCCGGCATGAACCTGTTCGACGGCCAGACTCTGGAAACCGCTTGGACCAAGGCCGACGGGTCCGAAACCCACAACACACTGCCTACGCTCGACGAATTGCGCGCCCACGTTGACGCCACCGGGCGCGATGCACTGACCTGGGAGGACGTCAACGATCTGCGCAACCGCGACGCCGGCGGCCACGTAATTGCCGGTACCAGCTCTTCCGCTCTCCTGCTGGACATGAATCCGCGCTTTGATGCCGGCCACATGGGCGGCTTCTACGATCTCGACGGCAACGGTGCCCAAAATGCGGGCGAGGCGAGCTACGGCACTGCCGCACAAGCCGCCAAGGTCGCCGCCGCCATCGCCAGCATCGACGCCTACGCGAAGGCGAACTTCGGCGCAGGATCCAGTTTCGGGATCGACGCAAGCACGCATAAGCTGACTCTGATCATGGAAAATCTGCCGCCCGGTACGCCAACGGGAACTCCGCACACCCTGAACGGCGCCAGCGCGCTATTTCCCTTCGTCAACTTCGCCGACTTCAGCATCACCGTGCCTGCTGGCGCGCTGCACGACGCTGTCGGCGAGATCCTGATGGCGTCGGTGGGCGACCACTACGTGGCCGGCGATGGCCGGGTGAACGAGAACTTCGGACTGACCTCGATCCACCATGTCTTCCACGAAGAGCACAATTACCAGATCGACAACATCATCGACGCGTTGCACCGGCAAGACATCGTCTCGGCGGACCCAACCCATGCCGCGCTGCACGGCTTCCAGATCGATACTGGAAATGGCACCAACGCTGCCGGCGATTATCTGGATGGCACCGGCGCTATTTCCTGGGACCAAGACAAGATGTTCAACGCCGCCAAGCTCGTGGTGGAAATGGAATACCAGCACGCGGCTGTCGACCAGTATGCCCGCAACGTTTCACCCAACATCCAAGAGTTCGGCGCATATTCCACAGAGGTGGATTCGGCGATCTCGCTAGAATATTCCCAAGCCGCCTTCCGCTTCGGCCACTCGACGCTGCGAGAGACCATCGACACCATTGATCCGTCCGGAGGTCTGACCGGAAAAATCATGGGATACGCGCTCAAGGCCGCATTCCTGGCGCCCGACAAGTTCGCCGACGTCGGTCCGTCCGCGATCATCCTCGGCATGTCTCACCAGCAAATGAACGAAGTCGACGAGTTCGTCACTCCGGCGCTGAATCAGGGACTGCTCGACCAGCCTCTGGATCTTGCCGCCATCAACATCGCCCGCGGCCGCGACCTCGGCATCCCGACCCTCAACGACGTACGCCACACGCTCGGCTATTCCGAATACACCAGCTGGAACGATTTCGGCCAGAACATGCAGCATCCGAGTTCGCTGGCCAACTTCATCGCCGCTTACGCCTTCGACGGTGATCTGGCCAAGGCCGAGGCGCTCGTCGGAATCGTCGATGGCTCGGTCGCTGCGGGAACCTACGGCATTTCGCTCGACCAAGCCTACGGATTCATAAACGGCGACGAGGCGGTCGGCGGCACAGGCACGCTCGCCTTCAACCAAATTGACACTTGGCTCGGTGGTCTCGCCGAGGTTCACCAGCCAGGCGGTCTGCTCGGCGAAACGTTCGATCGCATCTTCGTCGACCAGATCGAGAAGCTGATGGACGGAGACCGCTTTTACTATCTCTACCGCTTGTTCGGCACCAATTTCGGCGACGAGATTGTCAATGGGCAGCTGAAGGACATGGTGGAACGCAACACCGGGCTGACCCACCTGAACGGCAACATCTTCGGCTACGCCGACCAGTACGTCGACCTCGGCGCCCATAAAGAAGTGCTGGCTGCGGGTCAGACGGAATACCTGACGACCGGCAACGAGCATAAGTACGGCGACATCGCAGCCGTCGACGACGGCACGATGGGCATCTACTCCAACGGCGGGCACGGCAACTTGAACGACGGAAACGTCGTCACGATCGGTGGTGTGCATTACATCCAGGACACCCGCCTTGCCGATACCGATCCGAACAGCGCCTATAATCTGAATGGCGGCGTCAACCTCGACGGCACGCCGAATTCTGGCGCTGAATCCAACGAGATCATCGTCGGATCGAAGGGAGCTGACCTGATCTACGCTCAGGGTGGCGACGATACCGTGTACGGCGACGCCGGCAACGACAAGATCTACGGCGGCTACGGCATCGACCGCCTCTATGGTGGGGACGGCGTCGACACCATCTACGGCGGCGACAACCCCGACCTGATCGACGGCGGCGCGGGCGACGACTTCCTGTACGGCGAGTCGAGCGGCACCGACATCAATGGCCTGGACCAGGTGATCGGCGGGGCCGGTAACGACTACATCAACGGCGGTATTGGCATCGACAAGCTGTTCGGTGGCTCCGGCGACGACATCATGTACGGCGAGCAAGACACCGACCCGTTCTTCGACGGAAACGACGGAAACGACTACATGGACGGCGGCTCCGGCACCGATATGTTGTACGGCAACAACGGCGACGACATGTTGCTGGACGGCACCGACGTCGATATCTCGTTCGGTCAGGCCGGCGACGACTGGTTCAAGGTTGGCGACATCGCGCAAGCGCTGAGCACCGGTCCCGACGAGATTCTCGGCGGCGACGGCATCACCGACGACGGCAACAAGCCGGGCACTATCGGCTTCGACATCATGGACTTCAGCCTGCAGCACGCGCGCCCGGTCGGCGTCGCCTATGATCTCGACCAGCAGGCCAACCCGTTGGCGGCGGTGAACTCCGCGCAGGCAGTCCCGGCGGCCTTTGAGATCGAGGGGCTGGTTGGCAGCGTCTCTAATGACACGCTGGGCGGCGACGCCGGCGACAATTGGATCGTGGGTGGCTCGGGCAGCGACATCCTGACCGGCGATGCCGGTGACGACGTCATCGTCGGCGGCTCGATCCGGTTGGACACGCTGAACGGCCGCTACGAATCAGCCCCGGGCGTTGCCTCGACCTACGACCACAACAACAACAACGACGGTTCGACCGATGCACTGCGGCTGCAGGATGCCCTCTACCAGGGCGCCTCGCATCGGGTCGGATACCAAGATACCCTAGGAGCCGGTTTGCTCGCGAATGCGGACCTGGGCACGCAGGGCTTCGACAAGCACTTCACCGAAATGCTGCGCACCGAATTCTTCAAGGACGTCGTGCTCGGCGACGGTGGAGCGGATGCGACGACGGCAGCGCAACCGGACATCGCCCTCTTCACCGGGCAATACTCCGACTACCGGATCGAGGCTGTCTCCTTCGAGAGCGCCCACGAGGGCAGGGTCACGGCCTACAAGGTCACCGACCTTCGAGATCCGAACGGCGTCGATGCTAATGGCACGCCTGTCGTAACCGACGGCACCGACCTCGTTGTCGGCGTGGAACTACTGCGCTTTAGCGATCGCGACGTCTCGCTCCTCAATTCTGCGCCCGTCCTCGACCTGCACGCCTACAATGTCTCAACAGCGACCGTCGCCGACAACTTCAACTCCCCCTCATGGAGCAACAACGACGGCTCGCAAAACTGGGCATCGGCCTGGACCGAAACGAACGACGGCGGCGTCACGACAGGCAAGATCCAGATCGACGCAGGAGCTGGCGGGGGAAACAACCAGCTCCGTCTCTCCGACAACGGCAACGGCACATCGAGCATCCAGCGCACGATCGATCTGTCGGGAGCCGCCAGTGCGACGCTTCAGTTCACCTATCAGTTGAGCTCTTACGACGCCGGCGACAAGGTCGTGGCCTCGATTTCGTTCGATGGCGGGACATCTTGGCACGAGATGCGCACGATCGTCGGCAACAGCACCTCCGGAAACAATGCCAATAACAACGGCGGCTTCGGAACGGTGCAGGTCGACCTTGGAACACTCAAGGGCGCCGGCGAAACGTTCGGGGCGAATGCGATTGTCAAGTTCGACGCGGTCACGAGCACTTCGAATCAGGCCGCCAGCGGCGCCAACGCTGCCAGCCTGAACAATGGCTACATCGCCATCGACAATCTGAGCGTCGCCATCGTCAAGCAGTCCCCTGACAGCGATCTCTTCCCGAATTACACGACCACGTTCACGGAGGGCGGCTCGGCGGCGACCATCGCGTTGAATCCGACCATCACCGACGACGGCACGGTCATTCATTCGGCAAAGGTCGTGCTGACCAACGCCAAGGCTGGCGACTCTTTCAACACCCACAACATCGGCGGCGACAACATCTCGATCGCCACGGTCGGTTCGGCTCCCGGAACGATCACTCTCAACCTGACTGGCGACGACACGCTCGCTCACTATCAGGCGCAGCTCGCAGCGATCACCTTCTCGAACAGCTCCAATGCACCGGATCCGGCCGACCGCATCGTCAATGTCACGGTGAACGACGGTCTGATAGACAGCAACGTGGCGACCACGACGATCCACGTTGTGCCGGTCAACGACGCGCCGGCCATCGGCGCCGACCACGTCTACACCAACGTCGGCAATGTCGTTAACGGCATCGTGGTGCCGGATTGGGCGCTGCTCGCCAACGACTCGGACACAGACGGGCCCAATCCGCTCGCCGTCACGGGGGTCGGTAACCTCAACAGTCTGTCGGCGACGCACGCGTCCGGCGTCGTGACGGTCACGGATAGCGGCACGAGCGGCAATCCCGCGAGGCCGAACGGCGGTTCGTTCAGCTACACGGTGACCGACGGTCTGGCAGCGTCTTCCGGCACGGTCACTGTGACTGAGATCAACGGCACGTCGATCACAGGATCGAACGGCAACGACATCCTCGTCGGGGGCGCGAACGCCGATACATTGAATGGCAGCCGAGGTAATGACCTCGTCTTTGGCGGGGGCGGCGACGATACGATCAACTGGAGCGTGACCAACCCGGTCAAATTCGGGAACATCACAATCATTCCGGAGCTCCCAGACGGTCACGATGTCGTGGACGGTGGCACCAACGGAGCCGCGGGCGACCGCTTCGTTGTCACCGGAAACAACACCGCGGAGACTTTTGCTATTTACTCCAACACCGACGACTGGGATGGCGCCGGGTCGGGGACGGGGAGCAGCGCCGCGCATGCGGGCTTCACGGGTCTGAATGCGAACACGGAGATCGTCGTCGCGCGTAACGGCGTCGTCATCGCCGAGCTGGACAACATCGAAGAGATCACCGTCAACACCCTCGACGTCACGGCCAACAACGGCAACGGAGTCCCGGACGGCGGCGCTACCGCCGGGGATACCGTTCAGGTGGTCGGCAATTTCTCGAACACGAGCTTGAACTACAACACCATCACTGTGAACGGCGGCGCCGGAAGCGATGCCGTCGACATCTCGGCGCTTACATCCGACCATCGCATCGTATTCCACGGCGGCGGCGGCGACGACCACGTGCTAGGTACGCTGCGTCCGCAGGACGTGGTCGACACCCAGACGAGCCCCCCTCTCGGCGACCAATCCGGTTCGTCTGGAGGCGACCAGGGCGGCTCATCGGACGATGGCCACGACGGCACGTCCGGCGAAGGGGGCGGCCACTGCGCGTCGGGCGACGGTGACCACGGTGGTGCCACTCCAGTCCCGCCGGCCGTCAACCCGGGCATCGCTGAAGGCCAGATCGGAACGCCAAATGCCGATGTGATGATCGGAACGGCGGGAGACGACGTTCTCAGCGGTCTCGACGGCGACGACGTGATCATCGGCAATGACGGCGCCGACACCATCAAGGCCGGGGCGGGCGACGACCTGCTCAAAGCCGGCGCTGGAGACGACGTGGTGTTCGGCAACGATGGAAACGACGATCTGTTCGGCGGTGCTGGACGCGATTTGATTACCGGCGATGCTGGCGACGACCGGCTCTTCGGCGACGCCGGGGATGACGCCCTCGAAGGCGGCGTCGGCAACGACACCGTCTACGGCGGATCCGGTAACGACCGCTTCATCGCGACAGGCGGTGACGGCAACGACACCTACTTCGGCGACGACGGAGAGGATACGCTGGACTACGCCGCGATCGCCGCCAACATCACTGCCGATCTCGGCAACGGCATCGGCCAGCATGGCAGCGTATCGAGCGTGCAGGGCGGAACTGATCAGATCTTCGGCTTCGAGGATTTCATTGGAGGCTCCGGCAACGACACGATCTTGGCGAGTTCGGTCGCAAACGTGATGGACGGCGGCGCCGGCAACGACACTTTCGTGTTCGGCTCGGCGGCCGACGCCAACGGCGACACGATCAAGGGCTTCCAGCCCGGCGATAAGATCGACCTGTCGGCGATCGACGCCAATACGGGAGCGAGCGGCACCCAGTCCTTCGTGCTCTTTGCCGGCAACGTCTTCACCGCCGCCGGCCAGGTCATCGTCACCCAAGAAGTGAAGGAAGGGGCGGAGCACACCTTCGTGTCCGGCAACACCAATGGCGATGCTACGGCCGATTTCAAGATCGATCTGGGGGCAGGAAGCCACACCCTGACGTCTGCCGATTTCAACGGCGTACACTAAGCGGGACTCAAGCCGATCTCCGGGAGGCAGCCTCCCGGAGCGACCAGAACTCACCCGGCAGGGTGAGGGCAGGGAGAGTATCCAATGACCAAGACCAAACGGAAGAACGCTGACGCCGCGGCCAACTCGATCGGCAGCTTCCGCACCATGGGCATCTTTTTGCTGGGTACATCCGGGATGATCAACATCCTGGCGCTCACCGGCTCTTTCTACATGCTGCAGATTTATGATCGGGCCCTCACCAGCCATAGCATTCCGACGTTGGTCGCGATCTCCGCGTTGGCCATCGGACTCTACCTTTTTCAGGGCATGTTCGACATTTTGCGGTCGCAGATACTCGTGCGCGTCGGCGCCGGGCTCGACGCCAAACTCGCGCCCTTGGCGCACCACGTTGTCATCGAGATGGCGCGTTACGGCTATTCCACCTCCGAGGCGCTCGAGCGGGGTCGCGACGTCGATGTCGTGCGCGGCTTTCTCGGCAGCCAAGCCCCCGTAGCCTTCTTCGACCTGCCTTGGATGCCGCTATTCCTCGGCTTCGTTTATCTCCTTCACCCTGTGCTCGGATTGGTAACGCTGGGCGGCGCGCTGGTACTGATCTCGCTCACCGTGGCCACGGAACTCATGACGCGCCGCGCCGGCGGCGAAACCCATCAGGCGGCGGTGCTGCGCTCGACCTTGGCGGACTCGCACGCCCGCAACGCCGACATCTTGCGCGCTATGGGTTTCGGTGGTCGCGCCGTAGCCCGCTTCGAGAAGGCCAATTCCAAGCATCTCGCTCTCCAAACAAAAACCAGCGACATCACCGGCAGCTTCGGGGGCATGTCGAAGGTGCTGCGCATGATGCTGCAGTCCGCGTTGCTCGGGCTCGGCGCTTTTCTCACCATTAAAGGCGAGCTGTCGGCGGGAGCCATCATAGCCTGCTCGGTGGCGTCATCCCGCGCGCTCGCGCCGATCGATTCCGCGATCGGCAACTGGAAGGTCATCTCGGCCGCACGACGCAGCTTTCGCCGCCTCAAGCAGACGCTCGCTGCGACCGAAGACAGCGCTCATATCCTGCCGCTTCCCGCGCCCTGCGCCAGCCTGAAAGTCGAGAACATCACGGTTGTGGCTCCCGGCAGCGGATCCGTCTTGGTCGGCGAGGTCGGTTTCGAACTGAAGGCAGGCGAGGCGCTGGGCCTGATCGGTCCCAGCGGCGGCGGCAAGACATCTCTTGCCAAAGGTCTCGTCGGAGTCTGGCCTCTCCTCAGGGGCAAGGTGCGGTTAGACGATGCCGACCTCGACCAGTGGCGTCCCGACGTGCTCGGTGAGCACATCGGTTATCTGCCGCAGGAGGTTTCCCTGCTCGACGGCAGCATCGCTGAGAATATCTCGAGGTTCGAGCAGGAGCCCGACGCCCGGAAGATCATCGCCGCGGCGAAGGCCGCCGGAATCCACGAGTTGGTCACCCGGATGCCGGAGGGCTACCAAACCGAGTTAGGTCCGTCCGGCACAGCGCTATCCGCCGGTCAGCGGCAGCGCATCGGATTGGCGCGGGCGCTGTACGGCGAGCCGTTCCTTGTTGTGCTCGACGAGCCTAATTCCAACCTCGACGCTCCGGGAGAGGCAGCTCTCGGAGAGGCCATCGAAGGCGTTAAGGCTCGAGGCGGCGTGGTTGTGCTGATAGCACATCGACCCAAAGCTCTGGCCGCCGTCGATTACGTCGGCGTCGTGCAAAATGGAAAGTTAGTGGCGTTCGGCCCGAAGGACAAAGTTGTCGCCGAGCCGGCCCGGCCCATCCCATTCCCGGCAGCGGCGACGGCGTGACCTGAACTGAAGCGGGTGGGAGGTGACCATGGACGAGCGACTTTCATTGGGAATTCCGGATCGCAGTGCCATCGACGCGCCGGCCAGGCGGTTCGCGTTGATCGCAGAGCGAAGCCGCGTCAGCTCCATTGTCCCAGCGATGTTGGTGGCCACCTGGGGGCTGCTGTTGAAGCAGGTGATCGGCGGCGACGATGACGCGGCGTCGCGTGCCAAACCGACACCTCCAGTACCGGAGACTGCCGCTTCCGAGCCGGAGACGACAGGTTCGGTCGGGACCTCACCGCAACGCAGCCCCGGTTCTTCCGAGCTCATGCGTGCCTTCGGTTTCACGTCGGGGTCGATGAACGAAAGGAATCTAACCGCCGTCGATCTCGACGGGCTTGCCTTCGCCAGGACGGAGGGGCCGCGGCTATCGCTGATTCCCGCAAATCAGAATGTTCCCGCAGCGCCCCGTGAGTCGTACGGCGCGGCCGAACCCAAGCCTGCCAGCGGGAGCGGAAGTGGTGGCGGAGGAGGAGGAGGCGATCGACATGATCCGACCGTTCACGGTGAGACGCCGCACGATGACGCTAAGCTCCCGCCGGATGGCAAGCTTATCGATCCGCCGAAGCGCAACAATCACGCTCCAGTTTTCTCGGGCTCCGTCGATCTTGGTCGCGGACTCGTCAATGAGGCCATCGTCATCTCGATGAGCCAACTATTGATCGGCGCCAGCGATCCGGACGGCGATGCACTGTCGGTGCAGGCTCTCACTGTAGATCATGGCTCGCTGCAGGTCCTCGGACCCGATCGCTGGTTATACACCCCCGAGCACGACGAGACGGGGCCGGTGCAGTTCGGATATCGCATTTCCGACGGCACGGCCTCTATAATTCAAACGGCGCATGCCAATCTTCACCTCGCTCGCGTGGAGGACATCCAGGGGACCGACGGCAACGATTTCCTGATCGGCACGCCGCATGCCGATACGATCGATGCCGGCGCGGGAGACGACATCGCCTATGGACGCGAGGATGCCGACACGATCTACGGGGGTGAAGGCAACGATCGAATTGTCGGCGGCGACGGTGACGATGTGCTGATAGGGGGCTCTGGCAATGATGTCATATTCGGTGGTGCCGGAAACGATATCTTGTTCGGAGGCGCTGGCAATGACGTCCTTTACGGCGAGGATGGCAACGACATGATCCTTGCCGATGACGGCGACGACTTCGCATCCGGCGGCGCCGGCAACGACGTCATCTTCGGCGGGGCGGGCAATGATACCCTTCAGGGCGACGCCGGCAACGATACGATCGACGGCGAGGAAGGCAACGACCATATCGACGGTGGGGCGGGCAGCGACAGGCTCCTCGGTGGGGAGGGCAACGACACGATCGCCGGCGGAGCGGGCGACGACACCGTCGTAGGTGGCGCTGGTAACGATTGCATCCAGGGCGGCGAAGGGGACGACCACATCGACGGCGGCAGCGGCAACGACGCGCTTTCAGGCGACGCCGGTGACGATGCCATCCAAGGCTTGGAGGGTGACGACCATATCGACGGAGGAGCAGGCAACGACATTATAGCCGGCGGTGCTGGTGATGACACGATCGACGCAGGCAGCGGCGACGACGTGGTGATCGTGACTTCCGAGGGCGGCCACGACATCGTCATTGGCGGCTCGGGAAATGACACGTTGGATCTGTCGGATATCGTGTTCGACGAAGACGTCGATCTGCCCGACGGCGTCGTCGTCCTATGTAACGGACAGACCGCGCAGATATTTGAGATCGAGAACGTCCGGGGCGGCCATGGTCGCGACCGCCTAGTAGCCGACGTTCACGTGAATATCATGGAAGGCGGCGATGGCGACGACACCTTCGTATTCCGCGACGTTGGATCGCTGAAGAACGACGGAGGACCCCGCGACCACATCTTGGATTTTAGCGTGGGCGACAAGCTCGACCTATCCAGGGTAGGACAGCCGGACGATTTCGCGGGCAAGAAACTGTTCTTCGCAGGTGCTGGCGAGGCTAATTTTGAAGAGGTCGGCGCGGTGACCTACCACCACGAGATTGTCTCCGACGACCAACAGATCACCGTCGTCACGGGCAACCTCGACGGCACGCAGGAGCACGAGTTCGAGATCGTGCTCGACGGCAACATCGACCTAACCGAAGCAAACTTCGTGCTCGCGACGAACGCGCAACACAACCAGCACGCATGAGGATCAAGGCCGGTGGCCGGAAAGCGCATGGAGAAGAACATGAAAGCGACGTCGGCGAGGCCATCCGCAACCGAGAAATCCCTCGGCATTCGCTCGCGAGTGGTGGCGATCATCGTGTTGGCTATCCTCCTGTTCGGAGGATGCGGCGGATGGGCGGTGCATGCGCAACTCACCGGCGCGGTGATCGCGCAGGGTAAGGTGGCGGTAAGGAAACAAGTTAAGCTGATTCAGCATAGGGACGGTGGCATCGTCGGCGAGATTCTAATCACAAATGGAGACGCGGTGAAGGCCGGAGATATTCTCATCCGTCTCGACGAAACCCAGACCAAGGCCGAACTCGGCGTGCTCAAGGGCCAGTTGGCGGAACTCCAGGGCCGGAGGGCACGGCATGCTGCCGAGCGCGACGGCGCCGCGGCGATCGTCTTTCAGTCCGACTTCGAAAGTGCTCCCGCCACGGCGGAGATCGCCCGAGGCGAGAGACGGCTCTTCGACGAGAACCGCGCCGTACGCGAGGCCAGGCGCGATCAACTGTCGCTGCAGATCACACAGTTCGAAGAACAGATCAACGGCCTCCTCGCCCAGCAGGAATCCAACGCAAACGAGCGCAAGATGGTGAAGGAAGATCTCGAACGCCTGACGCCGCTCTACAATAAGGGGTTCATTGAGATTGGAAAGATCCGCACCATGGAGCGCGACGCCGTCAAGATCGACGGGCTCAGGGGCGAAATCGATGCCAATATTGCCCGCGTGAAAGGGCAGATCAGCGAATCAAAAATTAAGATCATCGAACTCGATCAGCAGGCGCGGACGGACGGCCAGCGCGATATGCGCGACGTCGATGGCAAGCTCGCCGAGCTGCAGGAGCGCATCGTCGCGTCGCTGGACCGCCTTTCGCGCATGGTGGTCCGCTCGCCAATCGCTGGCATCGTCAACGAACTCGCCGTCAACTCGGTAAACGGCGTGATCGCGCCGAAGGAGACATTGATGTCGATCGTTCCGGATACGGCAGACCTTGTCGTCGAAGCCAAGCTGTCGCCTACCGATATCGACCAGGCCACGGCCGGTCAGCCAGCGAGACTAAGGTTCTCCTCCTTTAACCAGCGGACCACGCCGGAAGTGGCAGGCACCGTCGAAACGATCGGAGCGGCGGCGACACTGGATCAAGCCAGCGGTCAGACCTACTATCTCAGCACCATCGCCATTGCGGGCGGCCAAAGACAGGTAGCAGGCAAGCCGATCGTTCCCGGTATGCCCGTCGAGGTTTTTCTCACCACCGGCGACAGGACGGCGCTTTCCTACCTGATCAAGCCGTTCACGGATCAGATGATGAAATCATTCCGGGAGGAGTAGCGCCTGTTACCCAGTCTGGCGATGAAAATGCTAACGGTGAAGTCGCTCCGCGCCGCCCGTGGTCGAAGCGGCCTTGCGATGCTCGCGATCTCGCTCGTTGCTGCGGTTAGTATACCCTCACGTGCAGAAGACACATCATCACTCAATCTTGGGCTGCCTGTCGACTGTGTGCTTGGCGAGACCTGCTTCGTGCAGCAGATGCCGGACGTCGATCCGACCGACCAGGCGTTCGATCCGCTTTGTGGCAACGCCACGTACCAAGGGCACGATGGTTGGGACATTCGGGTCCGGTCGCTCAAGGATATCGATCGCCCAATGCCTGTAATCGCAACCGCCGACGGGACTGTCGCGCGGGTCAGGGACGGCATGATGGACCGCATCTACGACAAAGCGCATTACGGGGCTACAGCGGGACAGGAATGCGGGAACGGCGTAGTTGTGGAGCACGCCGAGGGTTTAGTCTCGCAATATTGCCATCTCAAGAAAGGCAGCATTGTCGTCAGGCCTGGAGCGCACGTGAAAAAGGGCGACAGCTTGGGATTGATCGGTTCATCGGGTTTAGCCGAATTTCCGCACGTTCACTTGTCGGTCCGACGGTACGGTAGGCCGATCGAACCGCTGACGGGCCGGCCCCTCGGACAAGGTCGACAAGCTTGCGGTGACACGGAGGGAAGCCTGTTCGAGCCTGCTGCCCGGAATGCGCTTTCCCGATCTGCTTCGGGGATCCTACTGGCCGGACTCGCTCCTAGTCCGCCTGAGATCGCGAGTCTCGTTCGGGAAGGGTCACCTCCAGCACCGAAAACTTCCCAACCGCTCATCGCTTGGGTTTGGGCGATCAACGTCGAGGCCGGCAGCTTTTTCAGGATGCGCATCGTCGATCGGGATGGAAAAACGCTGATGAACCTCGAAACAAAAACTATCGAGAAGCGAAAGGCGAACTACCTCGCCTACGCCGGTGGCAAGCTTGCGCAACGGGACGGAGAGCACGGCCTCAAAGTCGACCTGATTGCTGGCGGGATGACAGTCGCTTCGACGACCCTGTCAATTCTCGTTAGGCGCCAGTCGGAGTGATGAGAACGGATAGTGCAACTGCTTCACCGCTATCGGCACTTCGGTCGCTTAAATTTCCCAGACATGGGGAATAATCCGGCGCCGATGGTGTATTGTTTGCATAACGCCGGGATCGAGCAATGCGCCGCTTTTTACATTCGACGCCGTGGGGCCGATGGCTACCGAATTTTCCTGCGGTGCGTACAAACTTTTGCACTTTGCTGAATGCGCTCGGGGCGCTCGGCAGGTATTTAGACACACGGATCGGCACTCGTGACGGCAAGCTACGGGGGCCCGTCCTTTGGCTTGGGGACCTGAACAAGCAAGATGGCGGAGACCATTCTAAAAACGCCGATCCTGAGAGTGCGGGTCGGAATGACAAGTAATTTCAGCATCCGGCCGCACACTGAAAATACTTGTGGTCCCTTATGATCAACCATCAGGTAAGCGCCAGCACTTCTGCTTCCGCGCGACTGCTGCCACTGGTGCGACCTGCGTCAGCATTCCGCGTGAACAAAAAGCGACAAAAGCAATACAGCGAGACCCGTATACTACCGCAGTGCGCGGAGGCTCGAGTGAAATTCGCATAACTTACAATCTGGAACAAACACCTATCTTAGGGCGGTACGGACGTCGAAACGCATCTCCCGCCACGGCGTGCGCGGCCTATGCCGGCGATCGCTCAATGGCTGTCGGCTCCGGGATCCTAGCGACTGTGACTTCCAAGCCCCGTCTTATCGCTTGCGCGATGAGCGCGTCTTTCGCCCAACGATGAGCAGGCCGTTCGATGAAGCGCCAGACGATCCAGGAGAGAAGCACAAGGCCAGAAATGATTATGGAAACTGCCCATACCGCGTCGGTGGAAGAGAACCTCATCAGGAAGACGTAGCCCAATTGCATGTGGAGAAGGTAGAGCGGATACGTTAGTCCGCCGATGGCCACGACCAAGCCTGCGGGCAGAGGAACGCGCCGAAGGCGGGTTGCAGCGAAGATGATGGCAATGGATCCAAGGCAGATCGCAACCACCACAGCGTGGTCGAACGTGCCGCCCGTGTGGGGACCAAGCCGAATTAGCTTATGCAGGGACTGGAACACTGCGGTGCCGACCGAGAGCGCGAGCACGGCGTAGAGCTTGGGATCGCGGCGACCTCGGAAGAACTCGTATATCACAAGGCCCACAGCGAAGAAGCCACTATCATCGGCGAGAAAGAGCTTCTCGAAGATCGGGGCATCGATGGTCAGTTCGTTCGCAAATGTAATGCCGAGCCAGATCAGGATAATGTGATCAAGACGACGCGGGAAGACCTTCGCTGCCATGAGAACAGCCACCCAGGCATAAAATGACAGCTCAATGACCAACGACCAGTAGGCCCCGTCCATGTAAGAATGACCAAGCGCAGGAGCCGCAACGAAGAGGTTGGCGCACCACTGGGCAAACGAGGTGTCGAAGTGTGGCGGCCCCAGCGTCAAGATAGCAAGGAATGTCAGCGTCATGCAGAACAGAAACGTCGGGTAGATGCGGCTGAAGCGGGCGATGGCAAACCCGGTGGCTGTCCGACCCTCCGCTGAATAGGCGATCACGAAGCCACTGATGATGAAGAAGACGGGGACACCGAGGAAGCCGTACTGCGCGAAGCTCGCCATCCATGGAAGCGCGACCCGCGGCACGTCATGGGAGGATGGCCCCCAGAACCCGTAATGGTAGAACAACACTGCCGCCACGGCTATGAGGCGAAGCAAGTCGAGCGCTTGCACCCGCGAAGCCCCTTGTCTGTCGCTTGCCAACATGATCTCACCGTCCGGCTGGGAACGGGCAGGGTATCGCTTGCAAGGTGAAGAAGTGCTTACCGGCCCCGCCTTCATTGGCAGTGGCAGCAGGGGCATAGTGTGGGCTGGAGCAAATGAACGATACAGTGGCCAAAGGTAGCGCAGTTGAGGTCTTCCTCGTCTTCCTCAAGCTTGGGCTAACATCGTTCGGCGGTCCTGTGGCGCACTTGGGCTATTTCCGTTCCGAATTCGTTGAGCGCCGGAAGTGGCTTAGCGAGAACAGCTACGCTGACCTGGTGGGCCTCTGCCAATTCTTGCCGGGGCCTGCTTCGAGCCAAGTCGGGATCGCCATCGGTCTATCACGTGCTGGCTACGTCGGTGCGCTTGCTGCGTGGGCCGCATTCACGTTGCCATCTGCCCTTGCACTCATCCTCTTTGCTTATGGTCTGGCTGCAGTCGGGAGCGACTGGGGCGGCGGGTGGCTTCATGGGTTGAAGGTGGCTGCTGTCGCGGTAGTCGCGATGGCTATCCTTGGCATGGCACGAACGCTGACCCCGGATCGCGTCCGAGCGACAGTTGCCATCGTCGCTATGGCCGTCGCGATCATCGTGCCCACTGCATTAGGGCAGATCGGGGGTATCGTGCTTGGCGGTGTGGTTGGGCTGTTCTGCATCAAGGGCGCTCGGCCAACCGATGAGACCGTGTTGCCACTTCCCGTCAGCCGAGCAGCGGGTGTCGCTGCGCTGATCGTATTTGTCGCCTACTGGCAGGCTTGCCTGTTCTCGCAGCTGCGACCGACAACGCCGTCCTGAAGCTATTCGACACTTTCTATCGCGTGAGCTCGTTCGTCTTCGGTGGTGGCCACGTCGTGCTTCCGCTTCTCAAGGCTGAAGTTGTGCCGACGTGGGTCAGCAATGACGCCTTCCTTGCGGGCTATGGTGCCACGCAAGCCGTCCCCGGTCCTCTATTCACATTCGCCGCTTACGTAGGCACGGTCATCGGCGGATGGCAGATCGCACTGGTGTGCTTAGCTGGCATCTTTCTGCCCTCCTTCCTCCTGGTCATAGGCGTGCTTCCGTTCTGGGACGGTCTACGCAAGAAGGCAGGGGCTCAGGCCGTGCTGGCTGGCGTCAATGCGGCGGTGGTTGGATTGTTACTCGCTGCCTTCTATGACCCGGTGTGGACGGCGGGCATTACCAACCGCTTCGACTATGCTCTCTGCCTGGGTGCATTCGTGCTGCTGTTCGGCTGGAAAACGCCACCATGGCTCGTAGTCGTCCTCTGCGGGGTGGCAGGTCAGCTTCTCCCCGCATAGCGCCGCGGAACGGGGCGCGATCATCATAGACAGTCGGACTAGAACGGCAGGTCAATCACTTCCATGCGGCTTCGTTCTTGCGCTCATAGTCCTCAAACGCTTTGCTCAAACCGCCTAAAACTTCTGCCGACGTCTCGAACACGGCCTTGAGCTGAGGTTCGTCGACCTTCGCGACATCTTCGCGGAGATGGTTTCTGATATCATCCAGCGCTTTACGCATTTTCTGAGTGTGATGGCGGGGATCGCGGTCAGGTGCACTTGCCATATTAGTCTCCCTTGATCTGGATCGAAGGATGCCTCTTGCGACACGAACGCAAGGCTATCGAGATAAACGGCTGATCAATGGCGTCAGTTCCCTATATTGACCCTCGATGAGGAGCGATTGCTGGCTGGGTCGCCGCGCGCAAATCGGCAAGGAGGGCGGCTTGGCTACAACTCTCTCAGAGTCGCATAACATTCATTATGGAATATTTTCCTTCTCTGCCATCATTCTGAACGCGCCTCCGCGACCTCTGCCGTGTCTTCGTTGAAGCGCTAACTTTCGATCAGGGCCATGCTGCAATGGAGCGGCATGCCTCGATGGCGGCATCGGAATGGTGATAGCTAATGCTCTGGACGTCAAGCAGATGCGACGGGCACCAAGCCCGACCGCGAGTTCCGCCGAACGAAACGACGTGCTTGATAAGCTGCAACTGAAATCGGTCGTATCAAGTGCGGCGATGTAGACCTCATCAAGCCTCGATAAGATTGGCCTTAACAGCATACCGAACGAGGCCCGCGGTGGAGTGTATATTGAGCTTTCGCATGGCCGCCGCTCGATGTGTTTCAGTCGTTTTGACACTCACGCCCAACGCCGCGCTTATATGCTTATTGCTATAGCCCTCAGCAATAAGCTTAACGATTGTCGTCTCTCGTGGTGAGAGAGACGGGCCTGTGCATTCCATTCTGTCTTCGGCGGCGGCATTTTCGCCGTAAGCCTTACCGGCATAGTATGATTTGTGATGCATGAGCGACTCAACCGCCACCAGAAGCATTTTATTGGCGTCCGACTTGCGCACGAATCCGCGAGCGCCAACTTCAGATGCCTGAAGTTGAAGAGCAACCGAATCGTGCATCGTGAAGATGAGCACCTCGGTTACGAGCTTGCGCTCCCTGATTTGCTTCGCGACTTCGATGCCGGTCATGAACGGCATCGAGTAATCAATGATGGCAACATCCGGTTGCGCCTGTATGGCACAGGAGATGGCCTCCTTACCGTTCCGCGCTTCGGCGACGATTTCCCAACCGGGGCGACCTTCCAATACTGCACGAACACCAGCCCGGACCGCGTCATGATCATCGGCTATCAATATCCGCTTCATGTATTATTGCTCCGGTTTCGTTTTTGCACGGGAAGCGGGCTAACTTTCGGAATTCTCTTTACTTACTAAGCATCCACTGTTGCAGTCGCGAGCCGCCGTTCTTTAGCGGCGCTACAATTCTTCTTGGGCGATGATCGGAGGCCGGCTTTTAAGGGCTCTCGTGGAATGGTCGCGTACACCGTAGTCCCGCTGCGCTTCGCCGGGTATGACGGCCGAATTTCAAACGTGCCTCCCAGCTGATCCAGTCTCGCCCTCATTGACGGAATTCCAACGCCAACTGAAATTGCTCTAATGTTATCTTTCGCCCGGGAGGCCAGCATTCCGCAGCCGTCATCGCTAATCCGAAGCGTGATGTTATTGTCGGTTGCCTTGATCGAGATATTTACCTGCGTCGCTTTCGCGTGCCTGAGGACGTTCGCGAGAGCTTCCTGGACAACTCTCAGCATCGACCGCTGCGTTTCATACGGTAATTCATCGACCGCAGCATCGATCTTAAGGTGCGTCTCCAGCGAAGCCCGCGATGATAGCTCCACTACAAATCGCTCAATCGCGGACTTCAACCCGTCGAGCAAATTCTGGGGATGCAACAGATAATTAAACGCCCTGATTTCCTTAAGGGCTCGACGGATCAGCGCATCGATCACGTCACACACTTCTATGGCGCTGCCGACGTCAGCGGCGGCACGCCTCATTCGCATCATACTGAAGCTCACGTCCAGCAGATGTTGGCAAGTGGCATCGTGGAGGTCTGATGCGATCCGTTGCTGCATGTCGTCTTGCAGCGCCAAAAGCCGTGTTGCAAGACTCGACTTGCCAGGTCTCAACTTTGTTCGCGCACTAGCAGTGCCGTCGCAAGCGTCGTGAACCACGACCTTCGCCCGGACATGATTTGCACGCGATTCGTCTACGTGGCAGTCGTGGGACATCATGTGTCCGATGCGCTTTAGATCGAGCTATGAGCAGATAATCATTAAGGTCAATACGATCGTTCTCTTAGGTAGATTTCTCTTAGTGGTACCCTTGATTGAATCGACGTCAAGCAAAATTGTACCGGTCGTCATTCGCGATCGCATCGCCATGCGAGGACGTGTTCTTCGCTACAGGAGAACTTTTAATTACTTGCTATGTATGCGCTAGGCTTCGTGCCCACATCGCAGGGCATGAATGCCGCTGCCGGAACTGGCGCCGTGAACAATTTGTCGCCTGCTTAGTAGTTTTGCGGATACCCATGTCGATCACCGTAACTCCAGAATACGCCTAACCGTAGATTAATGCGGAGTGATCGCGTCTGCGTCGGCAGGTTCCGCTTTTTCTCCTGCGACACCGGCGCAGGCCCTCATCGTAAGGCGACACTTTGCAGTCGGCTTACCTCCAAGATGCATATCGTCATATCCAGCGAGCGGGGACGGCGCCGTGAAGCGCATCTTAATCGCAGACGATCATGAAGTCGTGCGAACCGGACTTCGCGCCATCGTTGAAGCCCACGCTGACTGGGTGGTGAGCGGAGAAGCCAGCAATGGCATAGATGCAGTTGCCGTCGCCAAAGAGAGGAAGCCAGATATCGCCATCGTCGATTACTCGATGCCCGCCATGAACGGCTTGGAGGTAAGCCGTCAGATTAAGTTGCAATGCCCAAGTACGCAGGTGCTTATCCTGACAATGAACGAGAGCAAGGAGGTTCTCGCCGAAATGTTGCTGGCTGGAGTGCGAGGTTTTGTATTGAAGTCAGATGCCCGAAATCATTTGGTCGCAGCTATCGAGGCATTGCTTGGCCATCGGCCGTACTTCACGGGCATCGCCCTGGAAAAACTACTTCACGACTACGTCGCAAACAACCAAGACAGATCGGAGGTCTCACTGTCCCCGCGCGAGCAGCATGTCGTTCAACTTATCGCCGAAGGGCATAGCAATAAGTCCGCAAGCGCGCTTCTCACCGTTAGTGTGAAAACGGTTGAGGCTCACCGCGCGTCGGCGATGCGCAAGCTCGGCCTTTCCTGCACCGCCGAACTGGTTCGGTATGCAATTCGCGTAAAACTGACTGGACCTTGAATGTCGGCGATATAATCTGACCAGCGGTCCGTCATGAGTTCGCGAACCAGGCGTCTGCCGCACTTCTTGAGGCTCGCCTCTGCGGGGAACGTCTAACCGCATCCGCAGATAGTCCCTTAAAGCTGCCTTTTGTGCAATCAGCTTGTCTTTCAGGTTTGATCCGGACCCTCAATTTTCCCCTCAGTAAATCCCCCGGGTCACTAAGTGGATCATCCGATGGCGCTTTGGCCTCTCATCAGCATAGACTTACTTTGAAATCGATTGTTGACGTTGCCTTTCATCTGAGCCGATGCGCGCCGACCGGATGTGTCTTCCGATTTGCGGCAGGCATGCAGCTGAGAGCCACGGCGGCAGCCGGGTGTAACCGTCGCAGAAGAACTTTGTCAGTCAGGAGGAATGGAAATGTCGGATCTTGTCGCGATTATCTATCCATCCGAGGAAAAGGCCGAAGAGGTGCGGCAGCGCCTGTTTAAACTGCAGAAGGAGTATCTGATCACGATCAGCGATGCTGTCATTGCGGTGAAAACCGAGGCCGGTCCGGTCAAGCTGAACCAGTTGATGAATACCACCATGACCGGTGCGGCTTCCGGAAGCTTCTGGGGGCTCTTGATCGGCGTGCTATTCCTGAACCCGCTTCTCGGCGTGGCACTCGGCGCCGCATCCGGCGCTTTGGGCGGTGCGCTGACGGATTACGGGATCAACGATAAGTTCATGAAGGAGCTATCGGCGACCCTACAGCCGGGAAATGCGGCACTGTTCGTCCTCATCAAGAGCATCACGGCAGACAAGGTCCTTAAGGAGATCCAGGACGCCGGCGGCACCGTGCTGAAGACCTCCCTCGACGACGCCAAGGAGCAGGCGCTCCGGAACGCGCTCGCCAAGGCAACCGCCGAACCACCGGCTCAGGCAGGACCGGCAGCGTCCACGACGGCGACCTGAGCACCGGGCCGACGCATAGATTTAACACGCGAGCAGCGTGGATAGCTGTGCCAGGGCTCTTGTCTGCACCTTGCCGACGACCGATCCGCTCGATCTCAAGCAGATCGAGCGAACCGTTTTTGTCGAGTATTCGGTGCGAGACGGTTGGGGAGTCACATAATGTGCCTTGCGGGTCCAATACGCCAAAGATCCTTCACCTTCGGCATCTCCATGGCGCTATTCACGGCTGCTCTGTTCGCCGAATCGTACGCTTTGGCCGAAACTCCGCTGCCGGTTGTCAGCGTGATGACCGTCGAAATTTCGGATACCTCGCCGAACAGCGAATTCATCGGGCGCGTTGAAGCCAAGAATGCTGTTGATATTCGTGCCCGCGTCGACGGCTTCCTCGACGAGCGACTGTTCAACGAAGGGCAACTCGTCACCGAGGGCCAGGACCTCTTTGCAATTGAAAGGACCACGCTGGAAATTGCTCTCGCGGCGGCGCAGGCCCGGCTTGGCGGCGCAACGGCGACGCTGCTGGATGCGGAAGGGCGACTGCAACGAAATCAGCGGCTGCGCCAGACCGATGCCGTTGCCCAAGCCACGCTGGACGAGGTCACGGCCGCGCGTGACACGGCGCGCGCTTCCGTCCTGCTGGCGGAGACCGATGTGAAGCAGGCCGAGCTGAACCTCGGATATGCCAGCATCAAGGCGCCCATCACCGGCCGCATCGGCCGTGCCAATTTTTCGATCGGCAGCCTCATCGGCCCCTCCTCGACGCCACTGGCCCGTGTCGTACAGATTGACCCCATCCGCATCGTCTTCTCGGTCAGCGACCGGGCTATCCTGCAGCTTCGCGCCGGCGCCATCGACGCCAGCACCGAGGAGCTTTCCAAACGCTTCATCCCGAGGCTTCGCCTGACTTCCGGAGACGAATATCCGGAGCCGGGCATGATCGAGTTTGTCGGCAACGAGTTCGATCCACGGACCGGCACCCTGCCCGTCTGGGCCCAATTCCCGAATCCACGCTCCATTCTTGTCCCCGGGCAATTTCTCACCGTCGTCGTCCGGACAGCAGCCGCATCACAGCGCCCCATCGTTCCCGTCAATGCTGTCGAGCAGGATCGCGACGGCAGGTTCGTTCTCGTCGTCGATGACGCCGACAAAGTCGCTGTCAGGCGAATTCGGGTCGGCACACAGATCGGACAGACCTGGGCAGTCGATGACGGCCTCAAAGGTGGCGAACGGCTGATCGTGGACGGCATGACGAACGCGCGCCCCGGCACGCTTGTCCGGCCCATCCCATCCGACGCGTGGAGCGGAGCCGCCGCCCAAAGTAAATCAGGCGCATCACTCAAGCCTTGAGCGCTGGAGGTTCCCCGGATGGTCCCTGCCTTCTTCATCGATCACCCCCGGTTTGCGATGGTTGTCGCCATCGTCATGATGCTTGCCGGACTGGTCGCTCTGACGAATATTCCGGTCGCCCAGTTTCCTCCGATCACGCCGCCGGAAATCCAGGTCACCGCCAGTTATCCCGGGGCCAATGCCAGCGTGGTGATGGACAGCGTCGGAGCGGCTATCGAAGAGCAGGTCAATGGCGTTGAGCACATGCTCTATATGTCGTCGACAAGCACCAACAGCGGCACCTATTCGCTGACGGTCACCTTCGCAGTCGGCACCGATCCCTCGATCGCGCAGGTGAATGTCCAGAACCGCGTGGCCATGGCGACGGCCCGGTTGCCGCCGACCGTCACGCAGACCGGCGTGTCCGTGCGCAGCCGATCGACCAGCATGTTGATGGGCGTCGCGGTCTACTCTCCCAAGGGAACAAGGGACGACATCTTCATCAGCAACTTTGCCTCGATCAATGTGCGCGATGCGATCGCGCGCGTCCGCGGCGTGGGCGACGCGAGTGTCTTCGGCCCGGCCTACAGCATGCGGATCTGGATGAACCCGGACCGCATGACGGCGCTCGGGATCACCGCCGCGGATCTGATGAGCGCCGTCAAAGCGCAGAATGCACAGGCTTCCGTCGGCCAGATCGGCTCTGCCCCCGCACAAAAGGGACAACAGCTTCAACTGACGATCACGGCACGTGGGCGACTGGCCACGCCTCGAGAATTCGAGAACGTCGTGGTGCGAACGAACAGTGACGGCGCGATCGTCCGCATCCGCGACGTCGCGCGGGTCGAACTGGGCGCGGAAAGTTACGGCACGCAGTCGCGCTTCAATGGACTACCCAGCGCAACCCTGGTTGTCTATCAGGCGCCCGATGCCAATGCCCTGGCGGTGGCGCAGACCATCCGGGCCGAACTGACGCGGATCTCCGCCAGCTTTCCCGAGGATCTTGCCTATCGCGTTGTGTTCGACAATACGTCCTTCGTGATCGAAACGATCCGCGAGATCATGATCACGCTGCTCATTACATTTCTCCTCGTGGTCCTCGTCACCTATATCTTCCTTCAGGATTGGCGCGCCACGCTCATTCCCACGCTGACGATCCCTGTTTCCTTGGTCGGCAGCTTCGCGGTCCTCTACCTGTTCGGCTATTCCGCCAACACGATCACATTGTTCGGGATTATTCTGGCCATCAGCCTTGTCGTCGACGACGCCATTATCGTCGTCGAGAACGTCCAGCGCGTAATGGCAGAACACGATGACATCACGACCGCTGAGGCCGCGCGCCGCACCATGAAGCAGGTCACCGGGCCGATTGTCACCACCACGCTGGTGCTGGGCGCACTGTTCGTGCCGATTGCGTTTCTCAGCGGGATTACCGGGCAGCTCTATCAACAGTTCGCCGTAACCATCCTCGTGACCATCACATTCTCGACGATGAACGCCTTGACATTGAGCCCAGCGCTGTGCGCGCTCATTTTACGCCGACGAGAGCCGCCTTCATTCGCGCTGTTTCGCGGCTTCAACACCGCCCTCGATGTCTCTCGCCGTTGGTATATCGCCGGCGTGATCGGCGCATCGCGGCGCGTCGTCATCACGTCGCTGGCGTTTCTGACGTTGCTGGGCGGTGTCTACGGCATATTTCGCATCCTGCCGTCCGGCTTCATTCCGTCGGAAGACCTCGGCTACATGTTCGTCAATGTGCAGCTTCCCAACGCCGCATCCCTGCAACGGACCGAAACCGTGCTTCAGGAGGTTGTTGGTGTGATGAGAGCGACGCCCGGTGTGGCCGACATCATCACGATCGCGGGCACCAGCCTGATCAGCGGCAACGCTTCGGAATCGGGCATGGTGATTGCGGCGCTCAAACCCTGGCGTGAGCGCGGCGATCGATCCACCAGTATCGACGGAATTATCACCGCCCTGCGTGTGCGCTTTGCGGGCGTCGCCGGTGCAACCATGGTGCCCTTCAATCCGCCAGCCATTCCGGGCCTCGGCACGACGGGCGGATTCGATTTGCGTATCCAGGCGCGCAACGGCCAGAGCCAGCAGCAACTGGCCGAGGCAATCCGCGGAATTGTTGTTGGCGCGACCCAAACGCCGGGTGTTGCGGGCGTCTTCAGCACGTTTACGGCAGACATTCCCCAGATCTATCTCGACGTCGATCGCAAGAAAGCGGAGCTCCTTGGCGTTTCACCCGGCAGCATCTTCGCGACGATGCAGGCGCATCTGGGATCGTCTTATGTCGATGATTTCAACATCTTCTCCCGCGTGTTTCAGGTGCGCCTGCAGGACGAGCCGGAATTCCGCAGCCGCAGTCAGGACATCGAACGTCTGCATGTGCGCAGCCAGAGCGGCGATCTCGTCTCGTTGCAGGCCATCGCCACCTTGACAACGACGACGGGACCGAATGCCGTCAACCGCTACAACCTGTTTCCCGCGGCCTCGATCAATGGCCAGGCTGCGCCGGGCACCAGCAGCAGCCAAAGCATCGACAGAATGCAGGCGCTGGCCGGGCGCGCACTTCCGGACGGCTTCGGTTTCGAGTGGACCGGCCTTGCCTTTCATGAACATGCGGCGGCCGGCCAGACATTGACCGTGCTGATGATGGGCGTGCTGTTCACCTATCTGTTCCTGGTGGCACAATACGAGAGCTGGAGCGTACCGGTCGCGGTCATCCTGTCCGTGTCTGTCGCGATCTTCGGCGCATTGGCAGCGCTTGCCATCGCCGCCATCGCCCTGGATCTTTATGCGCAGATCGGCCTCATCCTGCTCATTGGACTTGCCGCCAAGAACGCCATCCTGATCGTTGAATTTGCCAAGACCCGCCGCGAAGACGGAATGAGCATTGTGGATGCTGCCGTGACAGGGACCAGCGAGCGATATCGCCCTATTCTCATGACGGCATTCGCAACCGTGGTCGGCTGCATCCCCCTCATCGCCGCGACCGGCGCTGGCGCCGGCAGCCGCCGCTCAATTGGTATGACATTGTTCGGGGGCCTGCTAATCGGAACAATTGTCGGCGTGCTCTTGATCCCGCTGCTTTATATCGCGGTTCAGAGCATTCGCGAGCGCGTCAAGGCACGGCTGATTTCGACTTGACGTGAGGCTTCGACCTGCGAACGCGAAAGATCTTCTGCTGCAGTCATGCCGACAGACCCGTTTCGCAGAGCCCACCGGAATTTATCCAGACAAGAGCCTTAGCGGGCGTCTCGGCGAGCCTGGGCGCGCTTATTGGCCTGTGACACTCTCCCAATTTTTGACGGGGGAATTCTGAAATTCCGACGCCGGCTCGGAATAGATCGCATTCCTTCGCTCGAGCCAAAATCATTCGGTGGTCGAGCAAATTGCTTTGCCCGCCGAAGGGCTAACGCTCGCCGCGCGGCCTCTCCGAGTTCTTTTTTCGCCTCGAACTTCTGCAGGCGCTTTATCTCCTTGCTAATGCGCTTGATCGCCGCAACAAAAACCTGCTTGCGCCGAGTTGCATGCTCGGCAGTCCCTGAAAAACTGCCGCCCCGAGGCTCAGCTTTCCCTCTTGCCTCGCGCTGCCGATGTCGCGCGAAAGTGCGCTCCTTTTCACTTAGATCCCGGAGCCTCGAGCGAAGGGTTTCGAGCTTGTCACGCGTGAGTTCCCCGATAGACGGATGATGAGTCGACAGGACGATTTCAAGCTCGTCATGCTTCAAAATGCTGGCTTCAAATCTGCAGGATGCCGACATAGCCGTCTCCAGAGTTGGGCGGGCCCGCCAGTAAGAAAATTTTAACCGAAACAATAAGGCTGCCTGAACATAACTCGTTTGCGTCGGTTGCGACCTTAGGATGACAACCTAGGGAGGAACACTTCCGGGTTAACTGGAGCTATCGAATGACCGAGGA
The DNA here is from genome assembly GCF_032401055.1 of Tardiphaga sp. 709. Classification (NCBI taxonomy): domain Bacteria; kingdom Pseudomonadati; phylum Pseudomonadota; class Alphaproteobacteria; order Hyphomicrobiales; family Nitrobacteraceae; genus Tardiphaga; species Tardiphaga sp. 709. The sequence goes on from NZ_CP135530.1 coordinate 44,979, forward strand.
TGATGTTCTCGCCGCCATTGCATTAGTGCGTTCTCAGATGCGTCGCGTCCGGAATGACATCATCCAACTTCAACGAATTGGGATAGACATCGGCCCCTCTCAGAGCTCGCTCGATCGACTCCAAGGCAAGCTCGATCTCTTGTTGGATGAGCGCGATGCACTCGCAGGCGATGCGAGGCGTAAATATCCCCGGAATAGAAAACGTCCCGCGGCTAATCGCCGGCCTAACAAGGCCAAATAATTTACCATCGCCATCCGCAATGACGGCGCCCGCGATGCCACCAGCACACCCAGCGACGCCCGCCCCGGGAGCGTCTTCGCCAGCCGGGTCCGTGTGGCGGCCCCCATTGCGCTGGCGTGATCAGATCGGCCCGCATTTCAGTCGCGCCCAAGACAGGTGCGACAGGCATAGCCTCTGCGACATCAACGAAGCGAATGCCGGTCGCACCAATTGCCGCGACCACGAGCGCATTGCTCGCTAAACCAAGAAATGCCCGACGGTTAGGGATATCCGGCATTGTAGCGTCCTCATAAGCAAGCTCACCTGCACAGACTATATTGTGAATGATTTGCGATAATCCGACATCGGCAGAAACCCTGAGTTTTATGCAACCTAAGTAAGATCGCGCGCTATGGCCGGCGATGTCTGGCGTTCCACCGGCTCAGGGTTTTCCCCAATAGCAATACGCGCGGCGATCTAGATGATCGTCTCTCCGATGTATGGACGATGATTCGCGAGGCCGGAAGCTGCCCAACGAAGACGGCGCCTCGCGATCGGAGAATGCCACCATGCGGAGATGCTCAAACGCGGCCTTGGTGTGTCTAACTGTGAGTGTTGTTTCGGTGTCCGCTCTGCCGAACCACGGCGCTGCACATGCCCAGCAGGTGATCGCCAACGGCACCACGCAGAGCGCGAGTGGAACGATCAACACGGGTGTGTTGACGCCCACGGCGGGATACGGGCTCTACGCACTTAATAATGGAATCATCGATAGCTTCAGCCCGCTGAGTGTAATCACAGGGGGCTCAGCCTCCCACGCGGCATACGCGCAGAGCGGCGGCAGTATCACGCTCTTCAGCGGCTCGTCCGTTTCGACCACCGGCGGAGGTGGAGTGGGTCTGTTCGCAACGGGGATCAACTCGATCGTCAATGCGACCGACACCACCGTCTTCACGACGGGTAGCAACGCCTACGGTGTCGAAGCGATACAGGGCGGGACCGTAAACCTTACCGGCGGTTCGGTCAGGACAACTGGCAGTATGGCCTGGGGTCTTTTTGCCTCTCAAGCCAACTCGACGATTAGTGCGACCAACGTGACCATCAACACGACCGGGGGCGCGGGCTACGGAGCGCGGGCGATCGCAGCCGGGCATATCGCTCTCAATGGAGGCTCGATCACGACTTCCGGCAGCGGCGCCGACGCCCTGATCACCATCGATAGCACCGCCACGATTGATGCGGCAAATGTCATTATCCGCACAAGTGGCCCAACGGCCAGCGGCGCCAACGGGTTCTACGGAAAGATGACGCTCGACAATCTTGCTGTCACGACGCTTGGCGACAACTCGCACGGAGCCAGGGCCGACAATGCCGGCTCCGTCGCAGTCACAGGAGGTGCGTTCACAACCTCTGGAGCCTCATCGTTCGGCCTGCTGGCGACACTGGGAAGTACGTTGACTGCAACCAATGCCACGGTGGAGACGACCGGGGCCAGTGGAATTGGCGCAAGCGCGCAATTTGGTGGCCATCTCGTCTTGAACGGTGGAACGATCACAACAACGGGCACATCGGCCGCAGGTCTTTTCTCGGTCGGGTTGCTTTCGGCTCTATCGGCCACGCCAGCGGTTCCGACAGCACTCATATTGCTCGACGACGCCGCAACGCCTTCTGCCGGTCCAACCGGCTCAACTCTCACTGCGAACGGTGTGACAGTCAGAACATCCGGAACCGGATCTCATGGTGCGAGCGTCCGCGGCGGAAGCAGTCTTGCGTTGAACGACAGCACCCTGACCGTTTCTGGAGCGGGCGGCGCCGCGCTGTATTCTTCGGCCTACGATGCGGGGGCCAGTATTGCGCAGATTTCAAACAGCACCCTCAGTTCAGCCCAGGGCGCAGGTATCCGGACCTCCGGCACGACGCTGAATGCAACAATCCTTGGTTCCTCCCTCGCCGGAAATCCGAATCTCCTGGAAGTCGTTGCCAATGGAACGCTGAACTTGATAGCAGCGTCTTCGACACTTACCGGCGCAGCGGTGACGGACGCGGGAAGCACGTCAAATTTGACATTGCAAAATGCAACGACGTGGAAGATGACCGGCAACTCCAACGTTTCCAATCTTAGCAACACGTCGAGCTTGATCGATTTTGCACCGCCGTCGGGCGGGGCGTTCAAGACGCTGAGCGCCATCAACTATACGGGCGTCGGCGGAACCATCGGATTGAATACGTTCCTCGACACGGATGGTGCGCCATCCGACAGGCTCTCCATCAACGGCGGGACCGCAACGGGTGATACGTCATTGCGCGTGACAAACGCAGGTGGCGGCGGCGAGCTGACCGTTGGCAATGGCATCCTTGTCGTCGACACGACCAACGGCGGCAGGACGGCGCCGACTGCATTCAAGCTCGCTGGACCGGTCGTGGCTGGCCCCTTCGAATATACGCTCCATCGCAGCAGCGCAGATGCCAGCAACACGCAAGCATGGTATCTCCGCTCGACGCTCGATTGTAGTCTCGCCCCCAACGCAGCGGTATGCCCGTCGCCGCCGGGACCAGCACCGCAACCGCCGGTGCCGAACTTCCGGCCGGAGACCTCCCTTTATGCTGCGGTGCCTGCGATGGCCCTGCTCTACGGACGGAACCTCCTTGATACGCTGCACGAGCGTGCAGGCGAGCCGTATGACGTCGGTGGGCGCACTGATCCGAACGCCGATGCGCCCTTTATCGGAGGCTGGGGCCGTTTTATCGGCATGACCGGGCGGCGCGACGGGGACGCGCGCGGCGTTTATGGCACCGGCCCGCAGTACGCATATAATTTCCTTGGCCTTCAGGCTGGCCAAGACTTTGTGCGCCGCGAACACAGCGACGGCAGCCGAGATCATCTCGGTTTATATTTTGCGCTCGGCGGGGCCTATGGGCGAGTTACCCATTATGACGGCATCACCGGTGAAAGTGACGTCAAGGGCTACAGCCTCGGCGGTTACTGGACTCATTTTGGCGCGACTGGTTGGTATTTCGACACTGTGCTGCAGGGCACCTGGTTTGACGTGACCAGCAACGCCAATCGTGGTCTACCCTCGCTCACCACCGATGGGGCGGGTATCGGCGGATCGGTCGAGGCCGGCTATCCGATCAACTTGCGCCACGGATTTTTCATCGAGCCACAGGTCCAGGTCGTCTATCAGGCGATTGATTTCGCCGGTAGCCGTGACGTCGGCGCCCAGGTTCGCTTCGACAAAGTCGATTCGTTAGCAAGCCGGATCGGCGCGCGTATTGGGCGAGACTGGAACATCGGTGATGACGCCATCCGTCGTCGCTTAACGGCGTGGATCCGTCCAAGCCTCTGGCACGAATTTCGCGGAAATCCCCTGACCGAGTTTTCGTCCGATACCGGCTTCACCCCTTTCCAAGCCACACTCAACGGCACGTGGGGCGAATTGAACGCCGGCGTCAGCGGCCAGATGAATTCCAATGCCACCCTTTTTGCCCACGTCTCCTATCAAGCTCGCTTTGAAGGGAAAAGCTACGCCTACAACGGCAAAATTGGAGCTCGCTTCAATTGGTGACATTTAAAGTCGGCACGAGGCGATGCGGCGATCGGCGGACCAGATTTCGTCCGTGACGCTTCCGGGGCTGCGACTGCAAATTCTCAAGCTGCTCCAAGGGAGAAGCCCAATGCTGTCGAAGTCATTGCGAGCACAAATCGGAATCTTGATCCTCGCGACGAGTATCATCCAACTCGCTAATGGCTTCTTCGGAACTTTCATCTCCCTGCGTGTCGCGGTCGAGGACTTCGGCCCAACCGTATCTGGCCTGGTGCTCAGCAGCTATTTTGCTGGCTTCACACTGGGCGCGTTGCGATGCGAGCGGATCATCGAACGGGTTGGGCACATCCGAGCCTATGCCGCCTTCGCGGGAATGGTCGTCGCCGCGACCACGGCGATGCCGTTGCTGGCAGGGCCGTTGCCTTGGTTCATCCTGCGTGCAGTCATCGGTTTTGGTTGCTCTGGTATCTTCGTCGCTACCGAGAGCTGGCTCAACGCCAAGGCCGAGCCAGCTGAGCGCGGGCGGATCTTCTCTGTTTATATGTTCGGCACGTTCCTCGCCCTTGCCTTGGGACAGCTACTGATCGGCCAGGCCGCGGTTGAAACGGCAGAACCCTTCAATGCGATCGCGGTCCTGTTCGCTGTGGCGCTAGTCATCGTGAGTACGACGTGGGCGGAACCGCCTCGCCGAACCGCGTCGTCCTCGCTTGCGCTTGGGCAGTTGTGTCGGGCTGCGCCTCTCGCAGTCGCCGGCTGCATGGCCAGCGGCCTGATCAGCGCCAGTTTTTACTCGCTTGTTCCCGCATGGATGCAGGATGAAGGGATAGCGCGCGAGACGATAGCAATTTTCATGTTGTTCGCTGTGCTTGGCGGGCTCGCATTCCAAGTTCCGATCGGCCGGTTGTCGGATCGGTTCGACAGGCGCATCGTGTTGTCGGTACTGAGCTTCGGTTTTGCCGCCACCGCTATCGCGGTCGTCAGTTTGCCGCACTCTCGCGCAGTAATTTTGCCCGCCGCGGCCCTGCTCGGCGGCTTCATGTCGACCATGTATCCGGTCTGTGTCGCCAACGCACATGACCAAATGCCGGCCGATCAGGTTGTTGCAGTGACCGGCCGGCTCATCTTGGTTAGCGGGCTAGGCTCGATCCTTGGCCCGCTGATCGGCACGAGTGTGATGGCGCGCTTCGACATCGACGGCGGGTTCTATTTAATGGCCGCTGTCAGCATGCTGTTGGCCCTCTTGGCCGTAGCCCGTGGCTTAGTAACGGCGCCGCCGATACATCAAGAGCGAACCTTCGAAATCCTAACGCCGCAGGCAACGTCGCTCGCGCACGTTTCGGCTCGCCGGAGTGCAAAAAACTACTGATGCCTCTCTTATCCCTGATCACGCTGGCCATGCCCATTCGGGGCCGGTCCGCCGCTTGTCGCCGCGGGGTTTCCCGCCGGACCGCCAGTGGCCTCTGCGGTCGATCCGGCTCCGCCCGCGCTCGACCCGCCGCTTGCTCCATCGCTTCCTCTGCCGCCGCTACTTCCTCCGCCGCTCCCAAAAACGCTCCGGGTTCTCTGACGTCAATCTGTGGATATCACTATTCCGATAACGGCAAGCGTCCTTGCTGCGGCCTCAAAGCGACTTCGCGTACAACCATTCTATCCCGCTCTTTGCCGCGACATTGTGCTCGCTTCCGACGATGGTGTGATCCCGTTGGCTAAGAGAGAATGACACTTGGGTTCGTAGGATGCTTTGGCAAAAATCAGGTTCTGGCTAGAGGAACTCGAACCGGCTCGCATCTGCGAGCATGGAATGGCTTTGCCCGGCCATTCGAAGTGTGCTGAACTGGTCGCACATGCTTCGCGGAGACCGCACCTGTGCCTGATCATTCCAAGGCGGACCAGGCCAACGGCTTCGCTCGCTTTTTGGAGATATCGCCAACAAAACATCGCAGGCGGCAGGCCGGGCCAGCACCTTCATGCGGGCTTCGGCCGTGGTGGTCATTTGGGCGGTCACGGGTCCGCTTCGATATCGATGGCGCGCACATGCTCAAGACCGCATGTGAGATGGGCTTGGAAGGAGTCGTCTCGAAGCGGCGTGATAGCCGGTACACACCTGGAACACTCGACGGTTTACTACCAGCCAGCGGAGACCTAAAGAGCTTTCAAACTTCCATTGGGTGGTAGATGCGAAAGGCGATAACGAGGTCCCTACTCCGTGGGAGAAATGGTGGTCGACGTTCATTAAGCCCGCATTTCAATCGAAATTTGCGTTTAACCCTTTGGCCTCTATTAAGTGCGGCGACTACTCCCACATGGATCGCTTTCATATGCGTGAGATATCCGAATTTCATAGACGGGTTTTGAACCCGCAGCCTGGCGGACCACCCCCTTTAGACCCTTGTAAAGTTCTTTCAGAGAGCCTCCGACCCTCCAGACGGCATCATCGAAGACGGAAATCCGGCTCGGGCGCTCGGTAGACGAGAAGCTATCTTGGCATTCCCCGCCCGCATTTTCGCGATCAATCAGAAGGTCGCCGGTTGTAGTCGCGCACCGGATGATTTAGACAGCGTCAGCGTTGCTGCGCCCATGACGCCGAAGGCAATCGCAATCATCTTCAGCGAAAGCCGCTCGCGCAGGAACACGGCAGCGAGTCGCGCAGCCAGAGGCGGAAACAGGCTGAGCAGTAACACCGCATGGGCGGCGCTGGTGCCATAACGCAAACTTCGTCAATGAATGTTGCATGCAACCCGAAAGCAGTTGCGCAAATGCGATTCAAACATGCATAAGCGCGATTCAAAGCATCATATGGTCGTTACAAGCATCGATATAATCGATTCAAAGTCCGATAACGCCGATTCAAAACTCGAGACACGCGTTGCGACATGTATGGCGTCAGTCTATCCATCCGGCTGGATCGCTTTTTAACGTCGCAGGCTTTGCGGGAACGTTAATAGCAGTGTCGGCACACCGCCTTGATGCGTACAGGCATCGTCTCACGTTGCTGAAAACCGGAGACAACGTTCAGAGACATCGATTGCAGTTGTCGCCAGCGCGGAAACAGTTGCGTATTCTCGATTCAAAGATTGAGACCAGCGATTCAATATCTAAAACTTCCGTTGCAAAGTTCAAGATTGGTGTTGCGAAGTTCAACATTTTTGATTCAGCCGTGGAAGATATAGGTCGCTGAACGGATCACCCCTCCCCTAGGAAACGGCGCTCGCGATGTGCACTGCGCCTGCGATATCGTTCCGGCAGAATTCCGGAACTGCGTCGGCCTTCCTGCTCGGCTCAAACGGGCGGCGCGTCGCCGGCGCGGATTGGTTTCTTGCAACGTGAGGGGGCAGACTGGAATCGCTGAGACATATGCGCGGGAGGCGGCAGCGTCGCCAGCGCGCCCAAAGGAGAAGAGATGCGAATATCGAGAATGACGCGCCTGAGCGAGCAAGCCCGTTATCAGCGGAGCTACCGCGCGGAGCAGAAGGTGCTGCGCAAACCGTCGCGCGACGATGTCGCACGCGTGGCATTGCACGTGATGATCGCTGATATGCTCGAGCGGAATGAGGACGGCGAACTCGCCGCGCTGTGCGAGGCACTGGTGACCCGCCTTGTCGATCTGGGCTTCGACCGAGGTGCCGCGTATTGCCGCGTAGACGATCTCGTGGAGCGCTATGCCGATGGGTGGGCACCTCAGCGCAAGCCCCATCTCACGACGCCGAGCATGGTTGACGCCAGCGAGATTTGATCCTCTCCCCCCATTACTGGAGCAAACGGCGTTTGTCTTTGAATCGCCCCCGCACCGGTTCTCGAAGCCGCTCTCCTACGGGATTTGGTGGATGTAGAACAGCGCCAATCCGGATCGATCCGGTCGTCCCGCAGAGTGATCTGCTACCTTGGACCCACAGCTTGCCAAGATTGTTGACCAAGCTCAGCGGCTGGAAGGCCGGTCCACAAAATGGGAAATAGATCCTAGACAGACGAATGAGATCCTGCCAGGTTGCAGCCCTCACAAAGGAGAGCTGCCGATGTTGCCCGAGTTTGCCCGATATGATCGACCAAATGGTGGCCCTCCGCCCCGCGTTGCGCCGGCATGCCGCAATCCTGATCGGAAAACGGACACATATCGGCTCGCCCGAGGACTTCATGCAGCTAGACCGGAGGTGGGAAATGCACGCCCGTCTTTCCACCCTCGTCGAGCTGCGTGAGGATACGAGAATGGCCATGCGAATCTGTCTCGTCGCGCGCCGAGTCCTTGTCAACAATTGGACCGTCGCGACATCGATTACCGTTGGAACAACCATTCGTTAACGGGGGAATCCTTTGTCGGCACCAGTATTCGTCCTCCACGGCAGTAAAGGCGGCTGCGGCCGCAGCGCGTCAGCCGTCATTCTCGCGACCGGCTTGGCCGCGCTGGGTTGGAAACCGCTGCACATCCAAGTGACTTTGGATGGTGTTCCCCCCGTCATCGCTGGCGCTGAAAGCGTGCCATTTCGAACCGCCTGGGTCCCTGATGAAGATGTCGCTACATACAGGCCAATCATGAATGCGATCGTCCAACATTCCGATTGTCGGGCGATCGTTGTCGATATGACGCGTGTGCCGATCTGGGAGCTGGTGCTCAACGACCCTGCCGTCGTCATTTTTCCCGTGCGCCGGGAGGCCTATGAGATCGAAACCGCGCTGATCGACTACAGGGATTTCGATCGTTATCTGCGCTCGAAGGGCTTTGCGCCGCACCCATGGACGCCACCTGACAAGCGTCACCGTCCGAAGTTTTTGATGCCGGTGTCGTGGCCGAAAAACATGAGCGATGACCATGTAGCGGCAAAGATCGCGCAGCATGATCCGGAGCCGGGCACGCCGCTGTCGTTTCTGATGCCGGGCATTCCAGAACTTCCGGAAGACGACCTGCACGATCTAATCAATACGAATCGTTTCAAGTGCAGTCAGACCATCCGCAAAGCCGCCGTTGAGATCGCCCAGGCGGCCATTAACTCTAGGGACTGAATGCTCGTAATCAAAAAAGATCGCCCGGTCGATATCGCTAAGATTGTCGCGGAAGTGCACCGGATCGACCGGCTATCGATCGACCTGATGATGCTCGTCGACGGGCACTACAACGTCCCGAACGATGCCCCTATCATCGACCAATGGAGCCTGGCCCCGTCGCCGCCGTCGGTCTGCCTGACGGGCTTGGGGTCAGGCCACCCGCTCCTTCCAGGAAACAGCCGCGGTATCGTAACGAGCGATCTCGCGCTGATCGCCGAGGACGTGGGGGTCGCACGCACAATGAGCCGTTGGTATCGGCTCGGCCGACCCGCAGGGAGCACCCAGTCGTCATGAGCGAAAGCAGTGATCCTGACGAAGCCGCGACCAAGGAATTCCTCGCAAAACCACCGGCACCGAACATGAGCAACGGGCATTTCGCCGAGAGGATGAGCTTGGCGGCCTTCCGGACGGCGTCCATCGAGGGCGCCCGGGGATCGGTCGGGTGGACCGGGACGACCGAAACCTTGGTGGAATCTTATGACCGGTGGCATCCAAGGCGCGCCTAAGTTGCTCGTCGGAAGCGACCCTGCGACACTTTCGTCGCCAGTCCGGGGCGTCCGAAAGCCCAGAGGGTCAGCAACACGCCCACAAGGGCCGGTGACGAGACGGCAGCGAAATCTCGAATGAGTGCCGAGGGTTCACAAATTCCGACTGCAACCTCCCAAACATGAAAGAGTGCGTGCACCAAAAGCCACAACGTTGCAGAACACCACAATGCGCGACGATATTCAGGCTTCGCGGCCCCAACTGCGAACGCGAAGGAATTGAATAGAAAGATCAATCCGATGTCGCGAAGAAAGTGTTGGTTGAAGGGGCCTGTCGTAGTGACGCCAGGTATGGCCATGTACCAATCCAGCGGTGCAACGAGCATGAAAATGCCGTTCGCGGCCATCAAACCGCTCAGAAGTGCTGCGCTTCCCAGAATCAGTTTGGTAATCATCGTCTAGTCTCCATTCACAATCGGACCATCCCGGCTGCCTTGGCTGTAGGCCCCCGCAGTCGCGTATTGCGGTCCGGCACCGGCGAAGATGCACGATGCGCACCTCCTTTGCCTTGCGGCCATCTTGAGGTTCGACTGAAGTTTGCTTGGAATTTCGTCCAGCGATCGATGACCAAGTGGATTAGGTCAAGGCGTTGCAAAGGTTGAGTGCACCGTTTAGCAACATCGACTAAGCACGAACCTCGATCGGCAGAGCCTCCCAAATCCGTATCATCTGCCCCATCGACGTCGTCGCCATCTTGCGCATGGCATTACTGCGATGCAGTTTTACGGTCACTTCGCTGATACCCAGCGCGAATGCGATCTGCTTATTCAGGCGGCCGCTCATCACTTGCTGAAGCACTTCACGTTCGCGAGGCGTGAGCGTCGCATAACGGCTGATACTGTGTTTGACTTCCGCGGCTCGCTCGCGCTGAATCCGATCCTTTGCAATCGCCATATGTACAGCATCGAGAAGGGTTTGATCGCGCACCGGCTTCGTCAAGAAGTCGACGGCGCCAGCCTTCATCGCCTGCACCGTCATCGGAATGTCGCCATAACCGGTCAGAAACACGATGGGTCTCGGATCACCGCTGCGCCCCAACTGCTCCTGGAGCTCAAGCCCGCTCGCACCGGGCATCCGCACGTCGACGATCAGGCAGCACGGCCTGTCAGGGGCGCCCGCCTCAAGAAACGCACGTGTCGATGCATAACAAAGTGCCTCGAGGCCGGCCGAGACGACGAGTTCAGCCAGGGCTTCCCGAATGGACGCATCGTCGTCGACGATGATCACGATCGGTTCGAGCGAGCAATACGCCTCACGCGAGACCGGTTGCGAAAGCGATCGATCAATCGTCATCCCTGCCCTCTGCTTTCTGTATGCCAACCGCGTCACCGACGGCTGAAAGTAATTCCGAGCCATCGAACGGCTTGCGAAAGAGACCGGTGATGTTCTTCGCGCGCGCCTGATCGGCGATTTCGTGACGGCCCGTGATGAGAAAGACGGGAAGACGCGGATGTCGCTGCATCACGACGCTCCGCAATTGCAGGCCATCGACATTCGGCAGACCGACATCTGTGATCAGGAGATCCAGTTCGAGCAGATCGCTAGCCAGAAACAACTCGGCCGACGAGAAGCAACGCACCGCATATCCCGCGGACTCCAACAGGTCTTCAAGCGACTCGATCACGCGCGGATCGTCATCGATTACGGCAATCACAGGTTTACGTTTGGGCACGACTTTTTCCCTCCGCTCGCCTCCGATCGAAGAGCGGTATCCCAATTCGCTGAGCGATGCGCACGAGTTCGGCAAGCGAAGTCGCCCCCATCTTCTGCATGACCTTCCTTCGATGGACCTGCAGCGTGACTTCGCTGATCCCCAACTCGGCGGCGGCCTGCTTGTTGAGCAGGCCGCTCACGACCAACGGCAAGACGTCCCGCTCGCGCGGCGTCAGACCGAGATAGCTTTGCTTGAGGAGCGACATTTCGGCCCGCGCCGCACGATCGGTGCGGTCACGCGATATCGCCGATCGGATAGCGCCCATGACATCGGCGTCACTGAACGGCTTTGTCAGAAAGTCCATGGCACCGTTCTTCATGGCCCGCACCGACGATGGGATGTCTCCATGGCCTGTGATGAAGACGATTGGCGGATGCTCGCCGCCCTCCACAATGCGCCCCTGCAGATCGAGACCATTGATGTCCGGAAGCTCGACATCGAGCACGAGGCATGCGGGAATATTGGGTTTATCAGCCCCGATATAGTCACCAGCCGTTTCGAATGCCATGGCGGCTATGTTGTAAGACGCGAGCAGCTCCACGAGTGCTTCGCGCATTCGCGCATCGTCATCCACAATGAAGACAACAAAGTCGTCAGCCATCACACAATCGACCCCGGATTAATCGGTAACGAGAATACAAATGTTGCTCCTTGCGATGAGTTGACGTCCACCCATAGATTTCCACCATGCGCCTCCACGATCGATCGACAGATGGAGAGGCCCATCCCCATCCCCTGCTCCTTCGTGGAGAAGAACGGCTGGAATACCCTGTCAGGAAACGCCACCCCGGGGCCCATGTCGCTCACAGCGATCTGGACCATATCGTCGCTACGGCAGCTGACTCGGACCCGAATGACTTTGTCCCCGACGACACCATCCATCGCGTCGATGGCATTGCGGATGAGATTGCTGAGAACTTGCTGGATCTGAACTCGGTCGACGGCGACCAGCGGGAGATTCGGTTCAACATCGATTACGATCCGCGTCTCGCGACGATTTGCTTCTTCGATGATCAGATCGCAGACTTCAGCAATCACGCTTTTCAACGTGGACACATTCCGCTTGTCGCCCGACTGCTTGAACAGGGCTCGAATTCGACTGACGACATCCGCTGCACCATTGGCGTCGCGGATGACCCGCTCGACAGTGCGGATGGCCCGCTCGATATTTGGCGGCGTTGCCGTGAGCCAGCGCTGGCAGGCGTGCGAATTGGCGACAATGGCCGCGAGTGGCTGGTTCACTTCGTGAGCAATCGAAGCCGAGAGTTCGGCCAGGCTCGCCGCTTGGCTCGCGCGCGCAATTTTTTCCTGAGCCTGCCGTAGCTCCTCCTGCACTCGCATCTCGCCGTCGATATCGAGACAGATGACGTTCCACTGCACAATCGTTCCGGCCGCGTCGCGCATCGGCCCTGCACGGGTCTCGACCCAACGATACTCGCCGTCGAATCGGCGCAGCCTGTGCCGTCGCGCATAGGGTTCGCCGGTTGCGAGCGAATGCGCGTAACGTTCCTTCACGCCCTGAAGGTCGCTGGGGTGGACACCGTCGTCCAGCGTGGCATCGAGCCGGGAGGGCTTTCCGTCGAGATCCTCAAGATTATATCCGAGAAATTCGCGCAATTGCTTGCTGCGATAGATTGGCTCGCCGTCGGGGGTCGCGCAATCGATCATTGCGGGCAGCGTCTCGACCAGTTGACGCAATGAGCGTTCGCTCTGCAGCAACGCATCGTGCGCCTGAACCTGGTCATCGATATCAACACATACAGCGTACCATTGAAGCACCTCGCCATTCTTGTCACGCGACGGCTCTACACGCACTTCGCTCCAACGATGAGAGCCGTCGCTTCGCAGTTGAGGGTAGCGCATCATGCAAGGTGCGCCCGTTGCAAAAGCATCCATCAGCGTCGACCGCGCGTTATCCCGGTACTCCGGGTGGATGGTGCACAGCGTCGGCATGCCATCGGGGCCCGTTGCGTCTTCCAGCGTCGTTCCGGTTACGTCCATGAAGCGTTTGTTAACGAAGACCGGATGCCCCTCGGGAGTGGTGCTCCAGATCATGGCTGGAACGGCATCGACCAAAAGTTGTAGTTGCCGTTCGCTCTGCTCTAGCGCTTGCCGGGCGATAACCGCGTCATGGATATCCATGCTTTGACCATACCAATTGATGATCGCACCGGCGTGGTCACGCAAAGGCTCGGCGCGAGTCTCGGTCCATCGGTATGTGCCGTTGGAGCGAATCTGGCGGTAGCGCTTGAAATAAGGTTCCCCGGCTTCGCGAGAGCGCCGGAAGGTCGCCATCGCGTCATCGCAGTCATCCGGGTGAAGGACAAGCTTCAAGGACAAGAATCCGTCGCCTGCGGTAATGTCTTCGATCGTCAGCCCGGTCATCTGGGTAAAGCGCTTATTGACGTACGTCGGTTTCCCATCCGACGTCGTACTCCAAATCGCCGCCGGTACGGCATCGATGAGTTGCTGCAATTGTTGCTCGCTGCGGAGAAGGGTTTCCTCCGCGACCTTCCTCTCCTCGATATCGATCATCGTGCCATACCAGCCGGTCGGCTTACCCTTGTGGTCACATGACAGGGACCCGTACAGCCTGAACCATCGATATACGCCGTCATGGCGACGAATACGTGCCTCCGCATCGAAGGCGAAGCCTGTGATCAGCGAACTCCGCCGGATGCTCATCAGATCGTCGTAGTCCTCGGGATGGATGATCCGGCGCCAGGCCGAATTGTCGAACTGATGAAAAAGGCCCTGCGTCGTCTGCTTCATCCCGGCGAATGCGAAAGTCCCCGCACTGACATGAGTGACATGCCCATCCGGGCTCGCAGACCACGTGAAGACCGGCATGCTCTTCACGATCTGCAGCGCTTCCACCATGTCCGCACCAAACAAGGTCGATGCCTTCGCTTCGACGAATTCCCCGATGCATAAAGCAGTTGCGAAAAACGCGGTCCACGACAGCAGATGCTCCCGCATGTCAGCGGCAAGTAACGTGGCCGCGACCGCCGATCCGAGCAGCGCGACCGTCCAAACCGCGCGCAGCAGCCAGACGGCTTTCCCAGAGGCGTACAGATACATCGCCGCAACGGGAGCCAGCAGGCCGAACGGCCGCTCCATGAGACCAAATAGCAGAACGCCGATGGCTGTTCCCACAATCGCGGGCAACCAATATTGTCGGGAACGCTCTGCTGTCATGCCTGGATGCTCCTCCCCCTAGAACGCTTGACCTTTAGCGGTGCATTGGCTGGCGGTCTCCTAAAAAGGGGGGCCATGGCACTCTCCGCGGCAAGTCTAGCCCCGCCACCGCGTCGCCGCACCCCATAGAAATCCATGTATTGCCAGGGCAATCGCTAGGCATCTCTGGATTGGCGGTCGGACCGGACCGCCCGGATGCAGGATCAAGCGTCGCGCAAAGCGCGAGATCTTGGAGGGCGGTCACTCCAATCTGATCGTCGCACCGCTCGCACCGTTGAGCAGTCTTCGTAGATGAAAATTCGCTAGGGGATCGTCGTGATGGGCGCCGACGAGTGCCGCAAATGCTGGCAGTGACGCGGCGTTCCCCGCTTCAAGCAAACGGAACGCAGTTGCATATTCCGCCGTGGCCGGATCGTCAAACTGGCCAGGTGAAAGCGGCTCATGCGTCCGCAGTGCCTCGCGCCGACCGCGCAGAACGAGATCGCCGATCGGCCGCCCCCGAAATACGCCAGCGACCTTCACCGCAGCATCGCTTACGCAGATCCGCGTGCCTAGAGGCTTATTCGCCGCCTCGAGTCTGGCGGCTGTATTGATCGTATCGCCATAAGCCGTGTAGTCGAAGAAACGGTCGCCGCCGAAATTGCCGACTAATGCTGCCCCGGCGTGAACGCCGATGCGTGTCGCACCGAAATCCACGCCTTTTCGCCTCCATCGCTCACGAAAGGACTCAGCCCAATCATCCAGTGTCCCGGCACAGGCAATGGCACGTGAGGCGTAGTCCGGCTGGTCTCCCGGCGCATTGAAAAGAACCTGGATCGCGTCGCCGATCACCTTGGCCACCGTTCCCTGATGGTCGAAGACCACATCGGTCACCCCGCAGACATATTCATTCAGCAGCTTCGCCAGTTGCTCCGGTGCGACCATTTCGACGAGTGACGTGAAGCCGGTGATGTCGGTGAAGATGACCCCGACCTCGCGCCAGTGAACCGCCATTTCATCATCACTTCCATCGACGAGGCGCTTGGCGAGTTCGGGAGAGAAGTAGCGGGAGAGCGAGGCGTGCGCGCGCTCCGCGTCCGTCTGCCGACGGTGCGCCTCGCGCTGACCTTCCACATGGCGAAGTGTCTTCAGGATCGTCGCTTCCAGATCGGAAAAATCGATCGGCTTCGTTAGGAAGTCGAACGCTCCGCGATTCATGGCGGTACGGATATTGGTCATATCGCCATAGGCCGAAACGATGATCGCCGATTTTCGATCATCCCGTTGCTGCAGCGTATCCAGCAGCGACAGCCCGTCCATGCGCGGCATGTTGATGTCGAGCACAACGAGATCGACATGGGGATGGCGATCGATTGCATCGAGCGCCTCTAAGCCATCGCGGGCAAACAGGAAGTCGATCAGGCCTTCCCGCCGTTGGCGGCGAAACTTCCGTAGGACGAGCGTTTCCAGATCGGGCTCATCATCAACCATCAGCACTGTAGCGGTCATGCGGCCACTCCGGATCCCGCAGGCAAGTCGAGTTCTATCGCAGGTGTCGTCAACGTCACGATTTATCTCTCCGGGCCACGCTACCGCGCGGCAATGTAATTATGAATTCCGTGAATGCGCCTGGCTCTGTATCAACATCGATACGGCCGCCGTGCTGCTTCACCACGATATCGTAGCTCATTGACAGCCCGAGCCCGGTCCCCTCACCCGGAGGCTTGGTCGTGAAGAAGGGATCGAATATCTTCTCCTTGATGTCGGGTGGCATACCGATGCCATTGTCGCGGATGCGAATTTCGACGGATTCGCTAAGGTTGCGCGTCCGCGCGCTCAAAGTTGGCTCGAAGCCGGGGCCGCGTTCGGCAAGACGCTCGCTCACGGCGTAAAAGCCGTTCGAGATCAGGTTCAGCAGCACGCGGGTGATCTCTTGCGGAAAAATATGGATCGAGCCGACTGCAGGATCGTAGTCGCGCTCAAAGGTGACTGCGAGCTGCGGGCGCTCTGCGCGGGCTCCATGATAGGCCAGCGCGAGGCTTTCATCGACCAGCGCGTTGAGATCGGTTAGGCGATGCTCGCCACCGCCACCTCGTGAATGCAGCAGCATGTTCTTGACAATGGAATCCGCGCGTCTTCCGTGCTGCACAATCCGTTGCAGATTGTCCTTGAGCAGGCCACTCAGTTCATCGAGATCCACGCGAGCGCCATCGGGGACGTCAATGCTCGCCAGCACGTCGCCAAGCTCGTCCGTCAATTCGACGGATAGCGAAGCGAAATTGTTGACAAAGTTCAGGGGATTCTTGATTTCGTGCGCGATGCCTGCGGTGAGCTGTCCAAGCGAGGTCAGCTTTTCAGTTTGCACCAGGCGGTCCTGCGCGGCGCGCAGATCGTCGAGCGATTTCGACAACTGCGTTGTCCGCGCCTGAAGCTCCTTGAATAGCCGGACATTCTCCACGGCTATCACGGCCTGATCAGCAAAGGTCTTCAGGAGTTCGATCTGGCTTTCAGTGAACGCGCCCGGTTCGGCACGCGAGACACCGATCGTCCCTATCGCGGTGCCCTCGCGCAGCATGGGCACGACGATAATGCTGCGATAACCTCGTGCACGCGCCATGTCCTTAACCGCCTTGGGGACACCGTTTTCGGTTTCGACATCGAAGCGAAACGCGATCGTTGCCGTGGCCGCGGCCCGACTATGGATCCCGCCGGCTGTCAGCGCTGCGGGAAACGATACACGAATCTCATCATCGCCGTCGGGGTCCCCCGCTGTGCATGCCGCCAAATGCAGCATATCGCCGATTACACGGGTGACGAGGGCCGACTGACCGCCGAGCAGCCGTTGCGCGCTTCCCGAGATGACGTCGAATACCGGCTGCGCATCCGTTGCGGATCGGGCGATGACATTGAGAATTTCGGACGTCGCAGCCTGCCTTTCGAGCGCCATCGCCAGCTCAAGCCGCAGACGCGCCGTGTCGAAGCTGCATGACCGCGATTCATTGCCCGTACATTGGCCGCTCGTCATGTGGCGTTACGCCTGTTGAGATCGATCAAGTCGAAGGGAAATGCCATGCGCCGATCGATCGCGGTTATGCCAGCCCCAGGCCACCATCGACACCGATCACCTACCCGGTCATCCATTCAACAGGGTCGCCGGTGAGCCGGACGAGCCACTCCGCGACGTCGTCGGTGTTCGCGCACGGTTTGGCGTTTCATCGACGTAGCTCCTTATGGTTCTGATGTGAGCAGGGCCACGCCTGTGGCCCTGCTTCGACATCTGTCAGTAATCCCACCAGGTCGGGACCCAACGATAAAGGTCGCCGGCGACCGCCACCCGGCCGATTGACGGGAACGGCATGTGGGTGGCCACCAGCCATGAGCCGGTCTCCGACAGCTCCCGCATGAGCCGGAGACGGACACGAGTCGCCTCCTCGGGATCGTGTTCGAAGCCGTTGTGCCATTCGGGGTGATCGAACGAGACGGGGAATATCGCGTCGCCGGCGAACATCAGCCGATCGCCGTTGGACTCGAGGCGGACCACGCTGTGCCCGGGGGTGTGGCCGCCCGTGCGCGTGACCACCACGCCCGGCGCCACCTCGCCGTCTTCCTCGAACGGCAGCAATTGGTTGCGGTATTCGTCCAGGAACCGCTTGGCCGCACTCCGGGCCAGGTCGGCGAGCACCGGCGGCATGCCGGTGCGGGAGAAATCAGGCGCCGCCCAGAACTTGACCTCGGCGGCGGCCACGTGGATTCGTAAGTCCGGACGCAGCTGCTCCTTCACCCCGTCGACGAGCAGTCCGCCAACGTGGTCAAAGTGCATGTGAGTTAGCACAACGTCGGTCACCGACCCAAGATCGATGCCGGCATTCTTCAGCCGCAGGCCCAACTGCCCGGCCCGCGGAAAGTCCGGGTATTCCATTCCTAGTCCGCTGTCGAGGAGGATGGTTTGGTCGCCGCTACGCACCACGACCTCGTTCAGCGCCCAATCGAACGCATCGCGCGACAGGAATCTGTCGTCCAGCCAGGCCGCCCGGGCTGCCGGGTCAGCGTTTGTGGCCATTGACTCGGCTGGCGGCGTGAGCACGCCATCGCTGATCACCAGCACTTCAATCTCGCCGACTCGCAGCGCATAGCGTGATGGCACCAACTCGTCGGGCACTGTTCGGCCCTGTTGAGAGGTGTTGCTCCAGTTCTTATTGGATTCCCGCAGGGGGGCGTGAGTCATCTGCTTCATCTTTGATATCTCCTGCCTCTAGGTGGCGTTGGATTGACTTCGTCGTCCGAGGACCGCGCTTCCGAAGCGGGAGCCTCTATTCGTTTATCGATCAGAGATTGGTGCTACAGGCGCCGCGACTAGGCGGAGATGAACTTTAGAATGTCGGCATTGACGATATCGGCATGGGTCGTGCAGAGCCCGTGCGGCAGACCGTCATAGATTTTCAGAACGCTGTGCTTGAGGAGCTTTGCCGAGAGTGGCGCGGAATCCGCAACAGGTACGATCTGATCCTCGCTGCCATGGAGAATTAGCGTAGGGACCGTGATGGTCTTCAGGTCATCGCTGAAATCTGTTTCGGAGAATGCCTTGATACATTCGTAATGGGCCTTGGCGCTGCCCATCATGCCCTGCCGCCACCAGTTCCAGATCACCGCCTGCGACGGTTTGGCGTCCGGCCGATTGTAGCCATAGAAGGGGCCACTCGCGAATTCCAGATAGAACCGGGATCGGCTTGCTGCGAGCTGCTGCCGCAGGCCATCGAACACCTCGATCGGCAGACCGCCCGGATTGGTTTTTGTCTTCACCATCAATGGCGGCACCGCACCGATCAGCACCAGCCTGGCAACACGACCGTGGCCGAACCGCGCGACATAGCGTGCCGCTTCACCTCCACCGGTGGAATGGCCGATATGGATGGCATTGCGCAGATCGAGATGGGAGGCGAGCGCCGCGACGTCGGCCGCATAGTGATCCATGTCCTGACCGTCGATAGCCTGACTGGAACGGCCATGGCCGCGACGATCGTGGGCGATCACACGATAGCCTTTGCTCAGAAAAAAGAGCATCTGGTTGTCCCAGTCGTCGGACGACAGCGGCCAGCCATGATGAAACACAATTGGCTGTGCGGATTTTGCGCCCCAGTCTCGATAAAAGATCTGCGCGCCGTCATTCGTTGCGATCGAAGATGTCAGATCCGCCGCTTCTTTCGTATGAGAAAGCATGTCAGTTTCCTTTCCTGCCGCCGCGGAGGAGCGGACGGTCATCGATGCCGCATAGAGCAGCGTGGTGGCGAGCAGCTTCCGCCGCGACAATCTTGCAAGACGGCTGATCGAGCTCTTCCAGGTCATTCGTTCGTCTCCGTTTAAGTGAAAGCAGGCAGAAGCACGCAGTGCGTGAACGCCCCGAACATGATGCGGTCAGCAGCGCGGCGGTATCGTTCTGCGGATCAGCGCGGCTGGCGCTACGAATAGTTCGACCTGTTCTTCGGGATAGGTTCGGCAGCGCCATGCCGCGCCCTAAACCCCTCGCTATCTGGAGCGAGCAACCTATTCCGAGGTATTGCCGATCCTATTCGCCAGCCCAATCGATCATGGATACGGCCCGGCATAGCGTCACCGGCGCCGCGACCTGCGCGGCGATCAACAGGAGATAAACATGAGCCCAGATGTTGCTTCGCGCCCGGTTCGGACGGAGCCAGAAGAGCTGGTCCCGTCGCGCTACGCAGTGAAGATCGGCGAGATTGACGTGCTGGTGATCAGCGATGGAGTACTCCCGCTTCCAACCACCATGTTGGGCCATAATGCCGACCCGAAAGCCCGTGCTGCCTGGATGCACCACATGTTCCTACCGCCGGACGCTTTCGATTGGGCGCTCAATGCAGTCGTCGTGCGTAGCGGCGGCAAGACCATCCTCATCGACGCAGGCTTGGGATCGGACCCCGATTTGAACCTGCCGCGAGCCGGACAGTTGATCAAGCGAGTGGAGAGCGCCGGCATCAACCTCGCGTCGGTCACCGACATTGTGCTGACGCACATGCACATGGATCACATTGGCGGCCTGCTCGTCCCCGGTATCAAGGATCGGCTTCCCCCCGACGTACAGATCCATGTGGCCGCAGCCGAGGTCAGTTTTTGGGACGCGCCGGATTTCTCCCACACGGCCATGCCACCGGGCTTCCCGGATGCACTGCGGGCAACTGCCAAGCGGTTCGTCAAGGAGTATCACAACCGGCTACGGCAATTTGACGAGGAATACGAAGTCGCCCCGGGTGTGATCGTCCGTCGCACCGGTGGCCATACGCCCGGACACAGCATCGTCCGCGTGGCTTCAGGCAAAGACGCTCTCACCTTCGCCGGCGACGCCGTGTTTACGGTGGGATTCGATCATCCCGACTGGTTCAATGGCTTCGAACACGATCCCGAAGAGGCAGCACGCGTTCGCACGCGCTTGTTAAAAGAGATCGCAGCCACCGAGGAATTGCTGGTAGCCACGCACATGCCATTTCCGTCCGTCGGACGCGTGGCGATCGACGGGAATGTCTTTCGATGGGTGCCGGTGTATTGGGACTTTTGACCGCTGGATACCCGACATCCGCACGACGGCGGCCGGCCTGAATAAGGCCGGCCCGAACGAGGCTTAGCTCCTGCCATGTTTGGCGATGATCATCTACTACCGCTCATCCTGCTCAACGTCCTCGGCATTGTCGGCATCTGCGTCTGGCATCTGCAGGGCCGCGGCCGCCCAACAAGCCGCCTGATCGTACAGATCCTGTTCTTCGCCAGCATGAGCCTAGTGCTCTTCATGGCAGGGATTCCTCCGAATCGGGCTGATGATATCCACACTCATGACTTTGCCGCGCTGCTCGCAAAAATGGCTGGAGTTCTTTGGTGGACCCACCTCGCATGGACAGTAATCGGCTTCATCCACATCTATGTGAGGCTGAACCACAAACCGCGCGAAGCCCATCTGATTCAGGATATGGCCGTTGCCGTGATCTATCTGGGCGCAGTGCTCTCGATCATACGCTTTGTGTTCGGAATGCCGCTCGGCACCCTGGTGACGACCTCTGGCGTAGTCGCCGTCATCTTTGGCCTCGCGTTGCAGAACACGCTCGGAGACGTCTTCTCCGGCATCGCGCTAACGCTTGGCAGAGCCTATATGCTCGGCGACTGGATCCGATTGAGCGACGGCACCGAGGGTCGCGTCATCGAAACCAACTGGCGTTCAACCAATCTTCTCACCGGCGCCAACAACATCGTCGTATTGCCGAATAGCATTCTAGCACGCCAGGGCGTTACAAACCTTAGCCGTCCAGACGAAACGCACCTCATCGCTCTGAAAGTCCGCATAGCGACAGACAAAACCCCACGCTTCATCGAAGAGGAGTTGAAGTCCGTACTGGAAGCTAGCACTTGCATCGTCAGAGATCCCGCGCCGGTTGCTTCGCTGATGACCATTGACGCGGTCGCTGTAGAGGCAGAGCTGCAGTTCCGGGTCGCCAGCCTAGCCATAGGAACAGCAGCTAAGAACGAAATTATCCATCTGCTCCACTGTAGGTGCAGAATGAATGGTTTTTCGCTGGCAATGCCTACGGGATTGTCTCCTTGCCAAGCATATTACAGGCCAGCAGAGAAGGACTAACTCCCCGTGGTTGACGCGCCATGGTCTCGGTATGCTAATGCTGCGAGGCTCGCCAACAAGAGTTCTTGCATCGAGATCGGCGGCCGAACCAAGTCCGCATTTGCGATCATCGACGGCACCAAGAGCGGTGCCCGCAAGCTCAAAGCCCGCTTTCCCCGGCTTCCGATCCAGATCTACAACGCCCGCGACAAGAACCGTCTGGACGTTCCGGCCCCCTGACCAAGAAGCCTCTGCACCTTCATTCGGGCCTGTGCGATCCCCATATTTGGAATGGTGCCGATTCTATAACCCGAACATCCGGGCATTTCTGAATTTCTAGTCGAACTGGTCCCCTCTCCTGCGCCATGGGATCGTTACCTAGCGGAGGCGCGTCGCGCCGATACCATCACGCAGGAAGCCGTTTGATAGCGATTCTCTAACCGCTTTCTGGCGATGATAAGCGACTTAGCGATTGCGAGACAAAGAACCGCCTCATTGTCGAAATCTCCCTCGCGAACGTTGCCGCGGTGCCGATAGAGGCGCGCAGGACCTCATTCGAAAAGTGTTTGGCGGAGGCGCTCGTCAAGAAGTCCTAATGCTAACGCAGGTCCGGCCCCCTGCCCCCTGCCATCATGGGCAAAGGAGGAGCCACTGATCGTGTCAGCCCCCGGTGTGTTTAAACAGTCATTCTTTCATGGCACGCGCGCCAACCTCAAACCCGGCGATCTCATCACTGTGGGCTATCCCTCGAACTTCGAGGAAAATCGGTCTTGGTCTTGGGTATACTTTTCAAGCACTTTAGATGCTGCGATTTGGGGCGCCGAACTCGCTCTCGGAGGCATTAAAGAACGAATTTGCGTTGTGGAGCCGACAGGCTCCTTTGCAGATGATCCAAATCTCACCGATAAGAAATTCCCCGGCAACCCGACGATGTCTTACCGATCGAAGGAGCCGTTGCTTGTAATCGCGGAGGTATTCAATTGGACCGGACACGCCGCCGAGCAGCTTCAGTATATGAAAGATAGTCTAGCCAAACTCAAAGAAGAGGGAAAGCAACAGGTCATAGATTGAGGTGGCGTTCATAAGCGGCCGGGCTAGCGCGGTCGTGACCAAAGAACGAGACCTTCCTGACCGATTGTAATTTCGGAAACGCCGAACATGTCGATGAGTATTATTCTTAGGAGAGTTGCATTGCTGATCGCAGCAGCGGTTCTCTTCGCTATTCTCGACGTGATCTTTGCGATCATCTGCATGTTTATCCACTCAAAACTCTGGCTGGGGCGGGTCGATATCGAAGCCTACCACACGGCGGCAGTTCTGGTTTGGCCAATGCTGCTGGGGGGATTAGTGTCGTGCGCAGGACTCTGTTGGGTGTGGAAGCTGTCTGGCGAAGATAGAGCCAGCCCGGTCCGGCAGAGCGATACAGATCCGGCTCGATAGATCCGCATCGATGATCAATGGCGACGCCCGGTCCAAGCAACCACACGGCGACCGCCCCAACGAGGGCCGGTGACTAAGGTGAAGAGTTCAAGATGCTGTCGTCGGAGCGCTTATTTCTTGGTACCGATCGCCCTTCTAGCGGGCTACGGATCGAAACTTGCAGCGTCACGCTTATCCGCATGGTGGGCTTGGTTTAAGATCCTGTTGAGGCGGTTATGCTAGCCGCTTGCTTATTTGCCTTCATCGCAGCGTTGCAATTTTACCAAGGCGGCCATGATGAGCTCGGCTTGTCGATGATATTGGTAACGCTCGCAAGACTCGGGGTTCTGGTTTGCGGCAGCGCAATTGTCGGCAACCTCGTAGGAATGCAGCCGCGCCCCTGACGCCTTCCCCGCATCGGGTAAAATGGCGGGATGAAAGCAGACGGGCGGCTAGCAATCTTTTGTCTCGTTTGTTTCTCTATTTTGATAGCGTGCATCGTGGTGGAGAAATACTGGGATTCCTCTTAGTCGGTATTAAACGAATAGGCCGCTTGCAGGAAGCCGCCGTAGCGCTCGGTGCGGACCGGCAGGGTCTGACAGGGACATGGCGTGCCGAAGAAATTGGTCTTGGCATCCTCCGTGGCCCACATCGCCCAATAGCGCGCGCCTGCACCGACGGAGAATGACGGCGTCACATAATATGAGAGGATCGTTTCCAGCTGCACGCCCCTGCCTTCGCCGCTCTCCGGCGAGCGGGTATCATATGCGTTGCGCAACACGTGGTCGTCGACGCCCGAAAAACGAACATAAGGCAGATAGGCCGCATCGCCGGTGAGCTTCAGCCGATCGTTCAGCATGACGACTCCGTTAAGGCCGACTCGCAACGAATGCCACGTATCGTCCTCCGTGATCGCCAGCGTCGATCCAGGGATCGCCGGCACACAAGGTGCCGCGACGGTCGCATTGGCGATCTGCGTGCAGCCATAGGCCGATTTGTTCTCACGATAATAATTGTAGCCAATGAATGGGCCCACATTGACTCCCGGGCCGCGGATAAACGCATAGCCGACATCGACTGTGGCATAGGCGATGCTTCCCTGCACGGGGTCCGACACCGTGTTCGAATAGGGAACACCGTAGCCGGGCATCCAGTCCTCGTCGTTCATCTTGCCGCTCAGCAACTTACCGCCGCCGATGAAGCCTTTGAGGAAGAAATCTGCCAGGCCATCGACACGACCGAACACTTCGCCGGAGGCTGCCGGACTCTCATATGTCAGCCGCGAGTTCAGGATGTTCTGCTGTGTAGGATCGGTGCCTGCGCCGAGATCCTTCTGAAAACGACCCGACGAATACCAGACGCGGCCGCCGATCTCGATGTCACCTCGCATGCTCGGATCTTCAACGCTTTGCGAGCCACGCAAATACATGTTCTCGGAATCGTCCCACCGCGCATCGGTATCGCCGCCGAACTTCATGTTCAGCCCGACTTTGACAGTCTGGATGTTCTGCGAAACGCTAGTGCTGCCTGGTGGCGTCGTCCCATAGAGCGCAAAAGGCGGAAACGGCTGGAAATAGCTGCCGGGCGTCGCCATGCGGAAGCTGTTGAAACCGGCATAGTCGTATTCCACCTTCACCGACCAAGCTGGCGCCACCGCCCGTTCGACGCCGACGCCTGCGGTCCAGCCCCATTGGCTGTTCTTTGTGCCAGTCGAGAGGTCGATCGGGTTGGTATTGATATCAATCTGCTGATTGAGCCAGGCGACGCCACCTTTGGCATAGAGCAAGCTGCGTCCGGCCTCGCCAGTCGCGAAGCCAACGCGCCCTGTAACGGTGCCCAGTGCGTTCTGCCGCACCCGGCAATTGGCCGACAGGAAATAGCCGGATGACGCGAGGCATGTATTGGTACCATTGGAACCGACTGCGCTAATATCGGCCTCGACGCCCAGCACCAGATTCCGGTTCGGCTGAAAATTAAAGCCTACCTGCGCGCCCCCCAAAGCCGTCGGCGTTCTGACATCGCCGCCATAAACGGCCGGGCCGTTGCTATCCGTGAATCTGGATTGTCCCAATCCGCTGCCGACATGGACGCCGACATAAGGTCCGGCCCATGTCCAAACCGCGAGGGGATAAGGCTGACCGTATTCGGGCAGATCCGCAGCGACCGCTTGGCTTGCGCCAAGCAGCAGAAAAGCAACGACAATAGATACTTTGGTCATGTAACCACACTCGAACGCCGCACGGAGATTGGGCGCAGCTTCGGCGAGATTCGTTAAAATTTCGCCTTTACGTTTCGCTAACTGTGTTTTTTAGCAAGACGTCAACCATGACGGACCGACCACGCGCTTTTAAGCCCGCGCAGGACCAGACGGGGCCGGTCCCGCGCACTCACGACTGATGAACGAGGAAATCGTGGTTAAAAGACTGCTTGTCATCGCTGCCGTCGTCTTAGCCGCTACATTGCAGCCCGTTAACGCATGCCGCGATCTGAAATGGAACACGCGCACGCTTCTTACTAGCCTTCCGCCTGATTACGATCGCCACTCTGTCGCGGCCCAGGTTGAGATCGTTGCCGTCAACGTCCCTACGCATAATATTGAGGCGCAATGGTCTCCCGAAGCGACCGTCCGGGTCGTGACCGCTATTAAGGGGATCAAGGTCGGAGACCAATTTATAGTCTCAACGGGTGGGACATCCTGCGACAGCTTCTTTGATCGCAACGGCGACTACTCCACTTTGCGCCCCTTCATCGTCGGTGGTTTCCTTGAACCAACGGCTGATCGAGGAGTGATTTTTATTGGGAAGTGGTTGACCGACCTAACAACGGGAACGCTGCGCCCTGCCCTTTAGGGCCTCAGGTGCTTATGACCTAGCAAACCTAACCGACACCCGAACTGATGGAATAGAAGGGATGATTGTCGCACAAAGACATTGCTATGCGTCGAGAGCGACAGGCTTTGCGCAGGAGCGCTCGCGTACGAGCAGACCCATGATCCGAACTTTTGTCACCGTAGCAGTTATCTTTAGTGGACTTTTTTCGACAAAAGCGGTTGAGGCATGCATAATGGCGGCGCAGCTCGACCTTGCCGACGTTCTATATGCCGATGTGATAGTCATTGGTCAGATCTCTGATTATGAGATCGTTCCCGGTGCCGCAAAGCAGATCCGCCAACGACCAGCTGACAGCGTGACAGTCCCGGGGAAGATTTCTGGAAATCTGGGAGATTACGCGCGGTTTATCATTACGATCAGCGAGATCCTCCGCGGCGAGGCTCCACAGGCAGATCGAAGTGCCAAACCAGTGGCTCCTTGCCCGAAGGCATTGGTGTGGTGACGCGAACCGTGGTCGTCTGCATTCCAGTCTCCGAATCTGTTGATACGAAGACTTTAGCGTTGCATTTGCGAATCAGGAATACTCCCGGGCCCATGACGCCATTGGACACGCGCATTGGTGCATGAAGTTAGGGGCCGCGTTTTCGCGGCCCCTGATATGATTTACCAGCGGCGCCCGCCACGCCAGCCCCGGTCCCACCCGCCATAGCGTGGACCGTATCCATACCGTGGACCGTATCCGTATCGGGGCGCATAGCCGGGGGTGCGGAAGCAACGTCCGAAGCGGTCGCAAACCAGCCTCACCTGCTCAGTGTTATGTCCGACACCTGCGCCGGTTGCCAGACCGAGCGGCATCGCCGATGCCGCACCTGATACTGCCGTGCCTGCTAGAGCGAGCAGCCCCAAAACAGCCAACTTTAACTTCATCTGGTATTTCCTGTATTCAAAAGCCCCAGTCACCACTTACCAGTTCCTTTCTGAACTGGAGGTGAGCGCGCGGATCCCCCCGTTATTTTCTGTCGCTTCAGCACTCTGGCGAGAACACCACGCCTCTCGCGTGACGCCCTCCCCTCCATCGTTTAAAATGGCGGGATGCAGGACCATCTTTTCGATCTTATGACTTTGGGCATCTTCCTCTTCGGCGTAGTGCTAATCCTTCAGACACACCAGGGACCAAGCGATGGCTCGTTCTGATGCGACTGTGACCGATCGCCGAGCCTACCAGTCCGCCGTCGGTAATCTAACGGAGTGCACGATTGCTCCGGCGCGAATGAGTATGGGATTGGACAGTACATGCGCACTGAGCCAGGCGACTATGAGCTTCTCGTAAACGAACAGCGCACTGGCGGCACCTATGCCGATCTCAAGATCGCCGTGGAGGTTGCAGAGAGGCTGCACAGCAGCAATGCCCCTCACGTGATCACGGTTCGTAGCATCTCGGCCGGTGTCGTGGTCTGGCCGCCTTCAGCCTCTGACCGGTCCCGGTGAAACTCTCGCGCGGGGGAACACAGCATTGGTCATCCAAGCTTAGCGCCGATTGAGAGGCGATCGTAATTATCTTTCACGACCGCTCTGAGGTCATAGTAGACAGCTGATCGGGATGAGCAATGCGATTGCGGCGGGGACAGCCGCGGCACGTTGCGACAGGGGCATTTCTATTGTCCGTCGCTTGGCTTTGATCACAAGAGCAATACGGGCAAGCCTAGTACCAGCAGGAAAATGACGAGGACGCCAAGTCCTAGGTTATCGTCGCCATTTACTTCTCTTGGGTCCGTCGGTTCGACCGTCGACATTTTTCAGCCTGACAATAAGCCAGCCACTTCTCGACGAGCCATCCAAAGCCCGTCTGCTGGCGCCTGAGATATATTCGATTTCCACCCATCACCATCGTCATTGCCTTTCTACGAGGCCGCTTGAAGCGTGCGAGCTTCGAGAGCTTCCATGTATTGAGTAATGGCTCTGTTTGAGAGCAGCAGACGATTCCTTATGCCCTGCCGTATCATTGTTTCGACAGAGTGAAGCAGAATGTGACTGCAGAACTCTGCGTCCTCGATCTTGCCCGCCCGTTCCAGATAATCCCATGCAATCTGGATCGCCTCTTCCATGAGTACAGCGAGGTGAACCAGCTGGTGAGGACTTCTCATGCCTAATCAAACGGCAGGAATTGAATTCGTTCCGCGCCAAACATGGAAAGACACCAATACCCACTGACCAACAAAAAGCCCGCCGCACCGGAGGACTCCAATGCAACGGGCCTTTTCGAAGCCGCGTTGGGGCACAGCCTCACCGATCGAATGTGAGATTACGAGAATCGTTCCGATCTGCGGTGCCGCTGGCAAGGGTACTGGCCTGTTTCCGACCTCAGTGGCCTGTTTTGAAAACGGCAGTGGCCTGATCTGGTTTTTGGCACAAAGTGCACAGGACTTTCCCGGGCAAGCTTGCAAAATATTCCCTCATTGAGAGGCGGGCCATAGCGCCCCCCCCCCCGAGACTGGGAACATTACGTGACAGACTACCAAGCACGCTGCCGAAAGGTTCTTGAATTACATCGATCGGGGGTTCTTTCGTCGCTGATCGCAGAACGGTTTGGGGTTAGGAGCCCTGCCGTAAACCGGATGATCAGAGACGCTATCGCCAATGAGGAGAACGCGGCCCGCGAAGGTGACAGTTTACCCGCGATGCACGGCCAGACGAGGTGAGCTAACTTTTGATCTGGCTCAAGGAAACGTCCCATGCCGGATCGACTTTTGACTTCATGGCTAAGCGCGACCAATCGAACGAGACTGAGGCAAAGGAGCCCGGACCATCCCGGCTGGAGGAGGCGCGGCGGATTGCTGAGGAATACGCGAACGACCTTCGTGCGATCATTCGGAAGCTCATCAAGATGAACTAAGGCCGCCTCAGTGGGCGGCCTTACTTAGGAACATGCGCAATTACGGCGTGTCTAGCCGATCCAGCTTCGGCCTTGGCCAAAGCAACCGTCAGAGCTTCGCCGTGAGCAATAAACCCTGCCGTTATGGTCTTGGACTCCCAACGGAAGCTCCGAGCGCCCAAAATTCAACCTCTACGGACTCGACTTTTGTTCTTCTTATGTTCTAATCGAGGACATGAGCGATAGACCCGCGAGCTGGCGTATGCCCACGCCCAAACAGATGGAAAGGCTGGCGGCCCAGCCCAGCGGCCCGCCAGAGCCTACGGTCCCCCCGCCCGGCCCGGCAGACGATCTGCCGGAGGCTTATTGGGATTCCATCATCAGGGATCCGCGTGGACAGATCCGTACCCGCGTCCCTATCCAGCAACGGCGCTTATCTGAGATTCCCCGGCACGTCCTGCGAGTGTCCTGCCGTCGCTGTGATCGCATCGTTGAAATCCAGACCGTGGATGCGTTGCGCATCTACGGCGCACATGCGGTGTGGAAAGATGTCGGCATGAAGCTGCTCGACAACGGCTGCCAAGAACGCACAGGACGCCTGGAGGAGGACGGCTGTTGGCCGTCATTTGGGACACCGTAGCGCTTTTGATTTTTCATTTTTGACCGTCTCGCTTGGACGCCCATATGGCTCCGAAATATCACCCCACGCCCCTATCCGGCGGCGACCGCAAGGCTCTGAACAAAGAGCTGACGAAGGCGCGCGGCGTGACGCTGATGCTTGCACGTCAATCGGACGAGCTGCGCGCGAGGGGTGAAGCGCTGATCAGGGAAGCCGACAAGCTATCCTGCGAAAGCTGGAACGAGCGCATGTGGGCGGACGGCGAGCCGATCGATCCGTCACCGACCGTCGACCAGGCACTGAACGGCGGCTTTCCGTGGCTCGAGATTGAATGTTCAAGATGCCGGGCCAGGCGCGATGTCAGCCTGGCAGAGCTCCCGCACGTCGACACGACATGCATTCACGATCTCGCCACCCGCCTGCGCTGCCAGCGATGTGCGAAAAGCGGCAAACGCCCACTCGCGACATTGCTGCAGTTGGCACCCGGACAACGGCACGCGCCGGAGGGGCCGTGATGCCCGAACTTACCCGCCATCGCACCGATGCCCCACTTGAGACGTGGACAATCTGCTACGGCGACGTAGATGTCGGTACCATCTCTCAGCAAGACTGGAATCCGAGCTCGGAGAGGTCTGGCATTTGGAAATGGTCATGCGGCTTTTATCCGATCCATCGCGACCAATGTTTCGGGGGTGAGGCGCCAACCTTCGAAACGGCCCACGCCGCCTTTTTTGCCGCATGGAAGACATTCTTGTCACGACGCACAGAAGCTGAATTCGAGGCATCGCGCCGGCAGAGACAGTGGACCGCCAACAAATACGCGCTATGGGATGCTGGATATCGCAACAAACTCGGCAGAGGCCCGATCCGATGCGCCTGCGGCGCGATGTTCAACCCGGGCATCCACGAAGAGACCATGGCCCATATCGAACACATCACCGGAAGGCCTCCGGGAACGTAACGGACAGGAACGCTGCATGTGCAATCTGTATTCGATGACGAAGAACCAGGACGCGATCCGCCGGCTGTTCTCCTTCGACATCGACAGCACCGGAAACTTGCCCGCAATGCCGGGCATCTTTCCTGACTATCCCGCCCCGATCGTGCGCAACAATGCCGGCGCGACTGAACTGACGCTCGCGCGCTGGGGCATGCCCTCCTCGCAATTCGCTCAGATGCAGGCCACGAAGAAGCGCGCCGCCAAGCTCCAAGACAAGGGCATGCAGATCGACTTTAAGGAACTGCTGCGGATGGAGCCCGATAGCGGGACGACCAACATCCGTAATCTCGACAGCAAGCACTGGAAACGATGGCTAGGTGTTGAGGCGCGATGCCTGGTGCCGTTCACATCCTTCAGCGAGTTCAACAAAGCTGAGGGCGGTGACATCTGGTTTGCGTTCGACGAGGCCCGGCCTCTGGCGTTCTTCGCGGGAATCTGGACGAACTGGACGTCGGTTCGGAAGGTCAAGGAAGGTGAGACGACCAACGATCTCTTTGCCTTTCTGACCACCGAGCCCAACGCCGAAGTCGGCGCAATTCACCCGAAAGCCATGCCTGTCATCCTGACGACGCTAGAAGATCTGCAAGCATGGATGACGGCTCCCGCCGACGAGGCGATGAAGCTGCAGCGCCCTCTACCGGATGGCGCGCTTAAAATCATCGACCGCGGCAAAAAGAGAGACGAAGCCCCTATCCTATGAGCAAGCCGTTCGAGAAGCACATCAAAGACCGCCCCTATGCCAAGCCTGAAACCGCCGCAGCAAGACTGCTTGAAATCGCCAAAACGCTCCGGATTGACGAAGGCCGCATGCCGATCGGCGAATGGAATTCGACCTTCATATGGAAGGACAAGGCGAGCGTTGAGGAATACACGCTTGGCCGCGACAAGCTCATAGCGGACGGCATTATCAAACTGCACGAGTGCGGCGGGTTCTTCATGTGGAAGGACCAAACGCCCGAAGGTGAACTTCCCGGCACAGGTCAACCGCATGACGCCTAGCTCACTCTCGCTGTGCTTTGAAGGTCTGGTCGGGCGGCGCGCGGGTGCCAGAGTTGCGCAAGATCAGCGCCCCTCCGAGCACCAAAAGAAGAAATACGGCAGCTATTACATATGGCCTTTGCCGCATGGGACATCCTGACCGCAGTTAATTCGGCTTCGCGGGCAATTTGCCAAGGTCCTTTTCAGTCATAGGCGCATCAGTCGGTTTGACTTGTCCCGCCTCCTGCTCCCTTGCAGTCTGCGCGTGCTGCATATTCATGCCGACAAAAATCACGATGATCATCATCCCGACGATCACCGCCGCGATGACGGCGAACTTCCCTGCTCCGCGCGGTGGCGGCGTTGGCTGACCTGTCGGCATTATACTCTTTCGTTTCGCATCAGAGATCGAACCCTTCCGCTCGCACGATGTTCCGCCACTCCGTGCTGCGTTACGCCGCAGGGCCGTCTCGTAGCGCCTAGGATCGCTGCCCACGGAACGACACCGTCTGCTAATCATTGGGCCCTGGAAAAGAAGGCTCTAATGGCAAACGACATGCATACTGACGGCCGCGACCTTCGCAGCGGCACCTACGACCCGATTTCTCCTGCGGGGAAGCAGCAACCTCATCAAGTGAAGGATGCCCCGACGGCCCATGAGGCAGCTCAGCCTGGTGCTGATGTCCGAAGCCAACCGTTACCGGGCGTTGATGATCCCATCCCGGAAGGCCTGCTTCGCGAACGCAAAGGTCCGCTCAATTCACATACTGGCCGTCAGCCTTCAGATTGAGGCGGAACTACTCATGAAGTTTTTCAAACCGAATGACGATGGGAATGAGCCTGCGCCCCTGATACTCATCGGGATTGCCTTAATTCCGCTACTCGGTGTGCTGGGATGGGTCTTTGGGTTGTTTGGCTAAGCCCTCGGTCTAAGCCAAACAACCGTAGCTCTGCTCATCGCCTTCGCGTCTGCTTATAATGGTTTAGCGCAAAAATTCGCAGAGCCGACGACAGGTTTGCTCTATCGCGGCCTTCAGCGATGACATTGATAAGCTCCGTCAGCCGCTGTTCACGCTCGGCAGCGATCTCCTTGATCGAATCCCAGAACTCATCCTCCAGACTTACGCTTGTCTTGTGTCCGTCAATCATAACCGACCGCTTACGAACAGGAGTTGCCGAGTCGTTAGGGCTCGCCACCTACTTTTTCTCCCGCCTAACCCCCTTAAACTTCTTCACCACCGTCGTCTTTTTAGCGGTCTTCTTTGCGGCAGCGGCCTTCTTCGGGGCAGCTTTCTTGGCCTTCTTGACGGCCATGAACTCGCCGGAATTCTTGTCCCGCTTCGTCCAGGTAGTGGCACCGCCCATCGTTGTCTTGGTCTGGCTGCGCTTTTTCACGGCGCCTTTTCGGGCATTGTCGCCCGTCGGTTTGTTCGTAGCCATTCTTGTCGCCTCCCGAGCACCGCAATACCGCGGCCAACTGAAAACGAGAATTCTATCAACTAGTTCCCGGCATCTTCGGAACGAATCACCAGCAGCAAGCTTGAATCCGCCGTCAGTTGCGTTGGAGTTCCAGTATGCGTCAGTCCCGGTGGACACCCTCTATTGTGCCGAATGTCGGCGATCAGAACGTATACCTCGTCCTGGACTGCTTTGAGCGATCTGGATGCGCGTGGCGCGAGGCCGACGCAGGGGAAACCGATCTAGAGACCGTGATCAAAGACCTTATGTCCGGCCAGTACAATGATCCGCAGCGGGTCGTTGCCTTCAATACATTCGAGCATTGGGCTGACGACGTGTCCGAAGACATTGCTCGGGAGATCAGGCGCCGCGCCGACGCTGCCCATGAAGATGTCTCATCGACTATTGAAGATTTCGTCATCCGCCATGCCGGCCGCGAGCGACAGTTGAATTTGAGGCTCGCATGACCAATCCCCGGGCCGTCCGTTATCGTCGACTAGCCCTGGCGGAAAAGGATCAGGACACGGCTCGCCTGCTCCGTTTGCTCGCTGACGAAGCGGAGCGAGGCATTCTATGCGTCTCGCCGCAGACGCTGAGAAATCCGGCGCCGCAACCATCTGCAGTACCCGAAGCTCCTAGGCCGTAAGATGCCCTATCCTAAACCGAAAGTCCCGGAAGGTGGCGTGAAAGCGGCCTTCCCGGGATTCATTGCGCCCGCGCTGGCATCTTCGATCGGCAAGGTGCCGTCGGGTGACCGCTGGATACATGAAGTAAAATTCGACGGCTATCGCGTGCAATTGCACATCGCGAACGAAGGCATTCACATCTACACGCGCCGCGGCCACGACTGGACTGATCGTTTCAAGAAGATTGCGACCGATGCTTGGCATCTGAAAACTAAGTCGGCAATCATCGACGGTGAAGTCGTTGTGCCAGCCGAGGATGGGACAACAGACTTTGCTGTCCTGCAGAAAGTGCTGCGCGCCGGCCGGCCCTCGGACCTGCTTGTGATGTATGCCTTCGATCTCCTGTATTTAAACGGGTACGACATGCGGAAAGCACCGCTGGTCACGCGAAAGGCCGAGTTAGAGAAGGTGCTTAAGGGCACCGATATTTTGCTCAGCCAGAGCTTCGATATCGACGGCGCACACATGCTTAAGACCGCGTGCGAGATGGGCTTGGAAGGCGTCGTCTCGAAGCGGCGCGATAGCCGTTACACATCCGACCGGACTGACGCCTGGGTCAAGATGACATGCCGACAGCGCGAAACTCTGCAGATTGTCGGCTTTTCTCTGAAGGATAACCGCTTCGACGGACTCTACGTAGGCCGCCAGGACGGCGACCAACTAATCTATGCCGGCAAAGTCGATCACGGCTTTACCCCCGGCACTGTTACCGACGTTCGCAAGCGCCTGGCACCGTTGGTGCAGAAGGCTCAGGCCTACAGTCAGAAAATTAAGAAGCCTAACGCCGTCTGGGTGAAGCCATCGCTATTGGCGGAGGTAGAGTACAGGGCGAGATCGGCCGAAGGAAAGCTACGCCATCCGGTGTTTAAAGGATTCCGGGAGGATTTGTGATGCGCGACATCGACATCATCAACAAGGCCGTGGAAGACGCTCAGGCTGTGCTGCGCGACTATATCCAACCTGGACCGCGCGACTCGCTGGACACCCTCGCGCGCATGCTCGAGATTCTGGACCATCAAGATGTCGTCGCCGCTCAGGAGCGCTTGCGGAAGGGCTATGGGCGCCTGAGAGTTGTACTATAAGAAACGCGTGGCAAAGAAACGAAGAAGACCGCGAAAAAGGCGGCAGCAGCCTGACCTCGTCGGGATTGGACCGAGGCTGAGCTGAAAGACATGAAAACGCTGGTGAAGCGGAACACCAGTGGAGGTGTCCTTCCCGGATAGTCGCAAAAAAACGCCCGCCACCATCGCTGGTGCCGGTCAATTAAACGGGACTAAAGCGCGGACAGGTCTTTAGGCGCATTGCCATACCGCTCGATGATCTCGGCGCCACCGTATTGACCTTCATCTCGCCAGTCCGTTGAAATGCTATGGCGCCGACGTACTTGGAAGTGTGGCTGAGCGCTCGCGCAGTGGCCTTGGCTGAAAGCGCTGACTGACACTCGATAGGTTCACCGGGCACCGGCCCATCGGGGCCCGGGGCGAAGGGAAGCGCGACATAATAGGTTGTTGATGCCATAGGCAGTTTCTCCGACGGCCACCATAGACCGATCGAATAACAAAAAAGCCGCCCGGACATGACACCGGACGGCTTTCTGATGCGGGTTCCGGCGCGATACGCCGTCCGGTTCCGCCGTATTCATTTCGACTTTGGTTAGTCGCATCGTTATTTATCTCGTTTGTGTTGTCGATCAGCCCATCGGGATTAATCCTAAATATCCAATCGCTAAGGCCACCGGATCACCGAGCGCTACCAGCAAATCGGAACTGGCCGAAATAGGCCGCTCGCTATTTCAAAACAGGCCCCTCTTTTTGGAATGTCGGCATCCGGACCGACAGACCTTAAAGCTGGCCGATAGATTCCGGGATGCCCGACTTCTATTTCAAAATCGGGGGCGGATTTTCCAATATCGATCACGTCGGACCGATAGACGTGATCGACAAGTTAGCCGCGCGCGAAGAGGCCGCTTCGGTGCTGGCGGATTTTGCCCGGGACATCGCTATCAAACTTACCGTTATCCCTGAGTGGAGCATTGAGGTTCTGGACGAGTTCGGAAAACCTATCTTCAGAATAAGGGTTATTGCCGAGATCCTAGGAGCGGAACGAGGTCGCTTGCACATTTAAGGAGGGGCCACGCTCGCCTTCGCTCAGCTTGCGGAGAACGCACTGCCGCCGCAAATATGATCAGGGACGTGGTTGACCATCTGCGATCGCCCCGATCCGTTCAGCATCTGTCGCACTTCTTCTCGAACCACTTCCCTGCCGGCACAGTCGCCAAGGCAGAGGCCCGCATATCCCCCGATCACAAAACAAGCGAAGCAAGCGGTCAAAGTGATCCACATCGCAGGGCCTCCATTCTTCACGAAGCATAGTGCATAACCATCAACGTCGAGAGGTATTCTCGCAACGTCCGGATCCGAAAATCCAGCATCCCCGCGATGCGATCATCAAGATAACTGCGTGTGCGATCTGCGGCTCCGATCTGCATTTGCTGGACGGCTATCAACCGACAATGAAAGAGGGCGACATTCTCGGCCATGAGAACATGGGAGAAGTGATCGAGCTCGGGTCGGAAGTCACCAACCTAAAGATCGGCGACCGTGTCGTTGTCCCATTCACCATCAGTTGCGGACAGTGCTGGTTCTGCCAGAAGGATCTGTTTTCCTGCTGCGACCGCACTAATCCCAATCATGAAGTCGCCGCCAAAGCGATGGGCCAGTCGCCCGCCGGCCTGTTCGGTTTCAGCCACATGCTCGGCGGTTATTCTGGCGGTCAGGCTGAATTCCTGCGCGTGCCGATGGCTGATGACACCGGCATAGAAACCGGACCAGTTGTAACCGACTGCGACGGGAGCCGCCGGAGCCCGTCATGTCTCCACCGTGGAACCGGCAAGCACTGTGACGTACCGCCCGCCGCGCCGACGACAAGATCCGCGCCTTCGGCCCGCACACATTGCGAGAGTTAGTCGAAGCAACACCTCCGAATTTCGCAACCATTGTCGTTCACTTGACGTCAGCGCTCGCTAGCGAAGCTGCATATGATCGGGCCTTTTCCAGCGCTCTGACTTCCACCTGACGTACCCGCTCCCGCGAAATCTTCAACTCTGCGGCCAGCTCGTCAAGGGTAAGCGGAGTATCCGCTAGCCATCGTGCTTCGATAATTCGCTGCTCCCTCGGTTTCAGCTGGTCGAGTGCTCGCCTGAGGATCTGCCGCCTCCAGTTGAGCTCGCTGCGTTCCGCGACATCGTCTTCAAAATTAGACGTCGGATCAGCCAAGCACTCCTGCCATTCAGCTCCCTCTTCGTCATTCTCTCTTGCAGTTGCGTTGAGCGACATGTCGCCGAGGAACCGCCGGTTCATATCGATCACCTCGCTCTCGGGAACGTTCAAGCGATGCGCAATCGTTGCGACATGGTCGGGCTGCATATCGGCTTCCTCGAGAGCTGCGATCTTGCTCTTCAAGCGACGCAAGTTGAAGAACAGCCGCTTTTGAGTCGAAGTAGCGCTGATGTGGACAATCGACCAGGACCGCAGGATGTAATCCTGGATCGTTGCCTTGATCCACCAGGTCGCGTAGGTCGCAAGTTTAAACCCTTTAGCCGGATCAAATCGTTTCACGGCTTGCATCAGGCCGATGTTGCCCTCCGAAATCACGTCGGCGATAGGCAACCCATAGCCGCGATAGCGCATCGCCAGTTTAGCGACCAGCCGGAGATGGCTGGTCACAAGATGATAGGCAGCTTCCCGGTCGCCGTCTTCGCGCAATCGCTTCGCGTAGGCGACCTCTTCTTCAGGTTTGAGGAGAGGAAACTGTTTGATCGCGGTGAGATAATTTGTGAGGCCTTCTCCACTGGCCAGAGCTGGAAGTGCGAAATGGGTCATCCCCGTCTCCTGACAATTTCGCGAGTGATCAGCGCGATGCCAAATGTCACGCAGGTCCGCGACGGCCGGAGCCGTCGCGGACCCATTGCATAAAGCGATCGATAAGGCGTCAGGCCGCCCTGGCTTCAAGTTGCTCGACGTTAGAGCGAGAAGCGCCGTTGATTTCGATCTTACGCGGCTTCATGGCCTCGGGAATCTCCCGGATCAGATTAATCTGCAGCAGGCCGTTCTCGAAAGTCGCGCTGGTCACCTGGACGTGGTCGGCGAGGTTGAACTGCCGCTTGAACGCACGACCAGAAATGCCCTGGAACAGGAAGTCACGCTTCTGTTCGCCCTTGCGGCCCTCGACCGTCAGAACGTTCTGCTCTGCCGTCAAGCTGATCTCATCCGGCGAAAAACCCGCCAGAGCCAGCGAGATGAGGTATCGGTCATCCCCGACCCGTTCAATATTGTATGGGGGAAAATGGTCCTCGTTGGCGCGCTGTGCGGCATCAACAAGGTCAAACAGGCGGTCGAAGCCAATGCTTGAGCGCCAAAGCGGAGCAAAGTCATAAGTCTTCATAGCCAAATCCTCCAATGAGCAAGATGGGTATGAGCAGGCGCCGGACACCCCCGGCGTCCGCCTCACACTGGACCCAACCTCTGGCGTCCAGCAGCACTAAAATAAAAAAAACAGCGAGAAAGTTTCAAGGGGGTACCGCAAATTTTTTTGGGCTTCTGCCAGGGCGATGTTCTTGACCTGCCGGCCGACCGCTCTACATCGCTCATCGCCGTCTTAAACAGAAAGGAGCAAAGGAGACGACCATGAAATCGAACCAGACACTCTTCGACATTCATGCAAATTCACTTCTGGCAGCAACCTATAGCGATCCGTCAGAGGTGCTCGCCAACCCGTTCCTCTCAAGCCTCGAAAAGCGCTGCGTGCTGGCGGCTTGGGCGTCGGACGCATTCGCCGTCGAGGACAGCCCGTGGCTGAGGCAACTTCCCGGTTCTCCATCTGCTATCTGGGTGGGACACATCCTCAGTGCGTTGAGAGAGCTCGATGAGGAGGATGATCCTCCGCCTTTGAGCGGCGCGCCGGCGCAGCGGCTTCCCATGTTAGAAGAGCCCAAACTGGCGGTCGGCTTTTAGGCTAACGTCGAGCCATGACGTAGTTAGGGACATCATCTCGATGCTGTCGAGACACTTGGTGACGAGCCCGCCGTGGGTGCGGCGGGCTCAAACCTAAGTCACGTGCGCTGCACCGACAGGATCTGGCGCAGCTAACCGCGCATGATTGCCGGTCAGCGCTTGGCTTGTAGAGCATCCAGCCTCATAAGTTTTCGCTTCGCAGTCTCTTCACCAGGAATAGCGCAATGCGCCTTTGCCAGCGTAACCCTGGGTCACGTCCGAGAACTCTCCTTCGAACGTGCCAGCGATGGACCAGCCATTCATCCACTTCAGCTCCGCGGATGCCGTCGTCAACGCTGCGTTACGCGCCTGCGCAGCGCCGCTGACTACGAAGCTCGCGCCGGGCAACGCCTGGAAGGTTGCGGCGACATTGCGATCGGGATTGTAGTCATGCGCCCAGGCGGCACGACCGCGCAGCGTCAGGATCGCCTCGGTGAGTACGAACGACTTATCGCTGCGCAGGCCGAGCTCGGTCCGCATAGAGGTGACGCTCTTACCTGCATAAGCGAGCGCAAACGTCGTCGCGCCGCTGGTGCCCGTCTCCGCATAGGAAGGCAGATCCAATGCGGTCACCTGCACGGCGCCGTAAGGCGTGAGCCCGACATCCGATAGCCACGGCGTGGTGAAGCGACTGCCTGCCTCGACGCGCCCCGAATAGGCGTTCGCATTGAAATTCGCACGCAGCCGCTCAAAGCCCGCCGCGGCAACGGTGCGATCGGTCGTGATGTCCTGCCAGCCATAGGCGGCAGCGGCTGTGACATAAGCAGAGCCCACCGTGTGCCGCACGAAGGCGCCGGCTTGGAAAAGATCCGAACGGCCAGAGCCGCCGCCATTCACTGAGAAATTCGTGCCGCCACCGGCGAGCGAGAAGCCTGTCATGGTGCTCGGCGAGAACCAGTAATCCGCGCCGACCGCTGTGCCATAGAGGCTCGAAGTGGCGTTGTTCGATCCAGTGACAGTGCTGCCATCCGTGCCGCGCGAGCCGCCGAAGCCGGCAGCCCACACATTCCAGCGCTCCTGGAAGACAGGCGCCACCGGCAGCGACTTGGTGATCGCGGCAAACGCATCGGTCGGCTTGCGCTTGCTGGCATAGCTCAACGCCCCATCCGCATAAGACGTGACACCGGTCGCGTCATTGCCACGCCCCGCCGAGAATGGATCGGTCATCATGCTTATGAAGATGCCCATCGCGTCGAATGTTGTCTGCTGGCTGCTCGCGCCGAGTTCACCCGACGCCTGCGACAGGCCTTTCGCATCAAGAGCGCCAAACACCAGCGGGAGGCCGCCGGCGCGATTGAAGAAGCCGACCAACGCATTGCCGACAGCGGCCTGGTTTCGGTTGAACGAAATAGAGATCGGCAATGGAAATAGCTCTAGATTGAGGTAGGCATTACTGGCGTCGTAGCTGAGCCTAGACTCGAAGCTAGTCGGTAAATTGGTATTGACCTGCGTTCCGAATGTTCCTGTTACGCCGCCCGCCGCATTGACGATCGTGTATTTCTTTTCAACGTAGGCGCCGGGTGCAAAACTGGCATTTACCGTCGCGCCACCCAGCGTTGCTGTACCGGCGATATTCACACGATCAGCACTATTGGGCGTCACTTCAACCATATATGTCGACGCTGCGGTCATCACGAGATTCCCCTGCACGGTGAGGGTGCCGATGGAATTGCCTGGCGCGAGCGTGCCGCCACTCTGCACTGTCACCGCACTGTTGATGGTGCCGGCTCCCGACAGCGTCGCGCCGTTTTGCACTGTTACCGCGCTCGCCAGCGACCCGTTGATGCGCAGGTTCCCGCTGCTGACTGTTGTGGCACCGGTGTAGGTGTTGGCACCGGTGAGCTCGAGAGTAGCTGCTCCTGTTTTGGTCAGCGCGCCGTTGCCGATAATCACCCCGCCGAAGGTTATACTGTCCGAACGATTGAAAACCAGCGTTCCGTTATTGGTTACATTGCCTACTATCGATCCCGCCATGCCGCCATCGCCGATCTGCAGCGTGCCGCCCGTGATCGAAGTGCCGCCGGAATAAGTGTTTGCAGCAGTGAGGGTGAGCGTACCCGCCCCTGACTTTATAAGCGAACCAGACGATGAGCTGAGCGGCGAAGCGAAGGTGAGGTTCTGATTATTGGTGTCAATGCGAAATTGCTGGTTTGCAGCAGAGCTAAATCGGCCAGAATAATCTGTCGTATTCGAAGAGCTGAACTGGAGCGTGCCACCTGCAAAAGAAAGCGCTCCTGCCGAGCCGAGCGCGCCAAGGCTCCCGAGAACTAATGTACCACCGGCGAATGTTGTGCCGCCTGTGAAACTATTAGTCCCCCCCAAAGTCAGGGTATCGTTTGTTGATATTCTCAAACCTCCGGTGCCAGTAATAACGTTATTCAGGACGGCCGGTCCGAAGACACCACTGTTCAGCGACAAAAGACCAGTCACAGAGATGTTGCCGATAATTGTTCCAGCGCCCGTCGCATCCGACAGTGTGAGACTGTTAGCGCCGCTCAGAAAACTGATCGCATCAGCCTGAATTCCGTTGCCGCCATATCCGCCAGTTATGGTACCCTTATTAGTAATAGTGAGGTTGGAGCCTACGATGCCAATGCCGCCCGCGCCTCCGGCCCCGTACGCGCAACACCCGCTAGCCACGAAGGCGCCCGCGAGACCTCCGTCGCCTCCCCGAATTGAGTTAGTGACGGAAAAATTGGCGCTATCGAGCAAAAGCAAACCAACTCCGCCACTGCCCCCGCCGCCGCCGTAGAAATAGCCATACCCCCCGATGCCACCATCTCCGCCCCTTATGGCATTCGCAAGCGCTCCTAGAGCGCCGCTCCCTGTAACGACTGCACCAAAGCCGCCAGCTCCGCCGCCGCCACCGTCACCGTCACTGGAGCTTCCACCGGCGCCGCCATTTCCCCCTGTTGCTGTTGTGCTGGGAAGCACGGAGCCAACGTAGCCATGAGCGCCGCCGCCACCGCCGCTAGCGCGAGAGCCTATTCCGCCACCTGTGCCTGCCCCGCCGGCGCCACCTGGCCCTGTGCCGCCCGTGCCGCCAGCCCCACCGTTTGAAGCATCGCCGCCCTTTCCGCCGGTAACGCCCGCACCGCCGCCAGCGGCGCCCTCGTAACTTTCTGAAGTGTTTGAGCCGGCGCCGCCCGCACCATTGGCACTATCTGAGCCACCTGCAGGAGCGCCAGCAGAGTTTCCTATGCCGCCGGCGCCGCCGTTCGCGCGAGCGTCGCTCACGCTTAGCGCCACACCGACAATTGCAGCGCACAGGAGTGCATATTTTAGGATAGTAGCGGACATCTTCATTGACTAATCGACGCAAGCATCGTCCCGATTACCGCCCTGCACGACGGTAATATGTTCGGTAATCCGAATTTCGAAAAATGTCTGTGATACTTCCGCCACAGCGGCTTCACTTCTCCTTAAACAGCGCCCAGCCCCCAAATGGAGCTTTGTAGTTCATCGGGCGTTCCCTGTGGAAATGCTTGCCGCAAATATCCAAGGAACGCCGACACGCGCGCATGCCGACGCGAAGGCGCTATGCCGCGGCGGGAACCAGCCCGCAGAGCCGCAGTTCGCAGCTGCGAATATCAAATGACTTTCCACGATCTGTCGATCTGTGCTGAAGTGTCGCACATGCTTCGCGGAGAGCGCACCTGTGCCTGACCATTCCAAGGCGGACCAAGCCAACGGCTTCGCTCGCTTTTTTGGAGACATTGCCAACAAGACATCACAGGCGGCAGGCCGGGCAACCACCTTCATGCTGGCCTCGGCCGTGATCGTGATTTGGGCGGTCACAGGTCCGATTTTTAAGTATTCGGATACGTGGCAACTGGTCATCAACACGGGCACCACCATTGTCACCTTCCTGATGGTTTTTCTGATT
Source organism: Tardiphaga sp. 709 (assembly GCF_032401055.1). NCBI lineage: Bacteria > Pseudomonadati > Pseudomonadota > Alphaproteobacteria > Hyphomicrobiales > Nitrobacteraceae > Tardiphaga > Tardiphaga sp. 709. The sequence goes on from NZ_CP135530.1 coordinate 87,632, forward strand.
CAGAATTCCCAGAATCGCGACAGCGCAGCGATTCAAGTCAAATTAGATGAGCTAATCCGGGTCAGCACGGCCCACAATTCCTTCGTTGGCATTGAACACCTTACCGACGAGGAGCTCGAGGAAATCCGCTCCAAGTGTGAGCTGCGAGCACAAGCGGAAAAGGTTGGCGAAGATTCGGTTCAGCGCACCGGCGAGAAGGCCAGAAGGGCCGCCGACAAGGCGGTCGGTTAGCTTGTCCTCCGCGCAGCCAGTCAAACGCTCAGGTTCGGAAGCTCGCAATATCGAGTCCATCCTAAAACTTGAACATGACGATCAGCAGTCGATGTCGGCGCTGCAAAAGTCATTTCATGCGGTCGGCTGGTTTGTCGGTACCGTGTATTTCATTATTCTCCAGTGCTTCTGCCTGGTCGTATGGGTGGTGCTGAATGCGGGCCCTCTCAGTCTCCCGAGCCCCTTCGATCCCTACCCGTTTCCGTTATTATCAGCCGTGCTCGCCCTGGAAGCGGTGTTGCTCACGTCCTTTGTGCTGATCCGGCAAAGCGCCAATGATCTGCAATCTGACCGTCGCAATCACCTTGACCTGCAAATCAACCTGTTGGCTGAAGAGGAAGCGACGGCGATCCTCCGGCTCCTGCGTAAGGTGGCCGAAAAGCTAGATGTCCAAGAAGAGCAAAAGGTCGATGTCCTCGCAGGCGAAACCAATGTGGAAAAGATCGCCCAACATATCCGCGCGCGGGAAGAGTGATGGTTTTCGCTGCCGACCCGGTCCGGCGTGCCCGCGGCCGTCTGTGTCGCCTTTGCATATACATGCTGCTTGGATGCATCGTCCCGGCGGGCGTTTGGGCGCAGGAAGATAAAAAGACTGACGACGACAAGCCAGCCGATCCGGATACTGGCCAGAGCACCATCGAAGAGACGACACTGGGAGTGCTGCCAAATCCCTTTGTTGACCGCGGCATCAAGTTCGCGGCCACGTACATCGGGGAGACGCTTAGGAACGTTTCCGGCGGCGCCCGTCAGGGAGCTATATATGAGGGGCGTCTCAATCTCGCCGTCGACGCAGATCTCGAAAAACTTATTGGCCTGTCGAAGCTGACATTTCACGCCAACGTGTTTCAGATTCACGGAGATGGGCTGTCGCGCAGCTATCTCCAGAATTTTATGGTGGTGAGCGGCATCGAAGCCCTGCCGACTACACGTCTGTATGAAATGTGGTTCGAACAAAAGTGGGGTGATAATATCGCGTCGCTCAAAGTCGGGCAGTTGGCGGCCGACAGCGAATTCTTCAACACCAAATACACAGACGTCTTTACGAATGCCTCGCTTGGTTGGCCGGCGATTACGTCGATCAACCTTCCGAGCGGCGGTCCATCGCCACCCCTAGCCGCGCTCGGAGCGCGGCTCCAGGTCAACCTGTCGGAATCCTGGACGGTTCAGGGCGCAATTTTTAATGGGGATTCCTCGGGGCCCGGAACGGACGATCCCCAGCTGAGGAATCGCTACGGCGTTAATTTCCGTATCAACGATCCCCCGCTTCTGCTGGGTCAGCTGCAGTATGCGTGGAACAATCACAAAGGTGATGAGCATCTCGCCGGGACCCTAAAGCTCGGCGGCTGGCGTCATTTCGGCGCTTTTCCGGACGAGCGCTATGCGGTTGACGGGCGATCTCTGGCGGACCCCAATACGTCGGGTGTTCCCGCGCAGCTATCGGGTAACTACGGTTTATGGGCCGTCTTGGAACAACAGCTGTACCGTGTTCGGGGCAGTGACGATCGCGGCGTCGGTGTCTTTGCGCGAGCGTCTTTCAGTCCGTCCGACCGCAACCTGGTCGATTTCTATGCCGATGGCGGACTCGAATGGATCGGGCCGAGCGACGCGCGGCCGAACGACAAGTTCGGCGTCTCGATTGGTTACACACACGTCTCACGGGAAGCTCGCGCCCTGGACGCAGATTACCGCCTATATACCGACCCGTCTTGGCCCGTGAGAACGTCCGAGGTCATGATCACGACAGCCTATCAGTACGAGATCCGCCCTGGCTGGTCCCTGCAACCCAATGTGCAATACATCGTCCGGCCGGGCGGCGGTGCAACGAACCCGTTGAGCTCAACGCCAGGTTTGGTCTTGAAAGATGCCGCTGTTCTCGGTTTGCGGACTGTCCTGAAATTCTGAAACTTGCAGCCGCACTGTCTCGGTGCAACAGCTAAAAATATTGGGCTTGCCCTAGCGGGCAGTGAAACTCCCGCCCGTGATTTGAAGAGGGTATGAGCCGTCGATAGAGACAGTAGTCCCCGGGCGCTGGAAGGTTGCGTCCTTGTTCGTGTCCGGCTCCTCCAGCGTCGCGACGCCGGGCAGTTCGCGCAGCAGCGCAGGCCGTGCGACGAACATCTGGCGCGCCAGCGAGACTACACTAGTCTCGGCCTGCAATTTTGGCGCAAAAATGAGGCGATCGACGCTGACCGTCTTGATCTTGCCGTCGAACATGGCGGCGTCCGTATTGAAGGTACTATTCGGGGATTTTCGCGAATCAAAACACTGGAAGGCCAGAAAGGGTTTAGGCCGATATCAGGGTGTTACTTGGTTTCGATAAGGCCTCGGGCAGTTGCCCTCGCCTGCCGAATGCCAACCAGCGGCTTTCCTAATTGTCGCGCTTTGTTTTGGACCGCCGTCGCCGGCCGCCCGAGGGCCGCAGCGGCTCGCAGCACTGTTGCGCCGCTTTCGGCGAGGCTGATCAATCGGTCGACGTCTTCAGGCGTCCAGGTTTTGTTAATCGCGCGTCTGGCCATCGCATCCCTCAGCTAATCTTCCGGTATCCCGCCTCAGTCAACTTCACCTGGTCGTTCACCACCTCGACTAGCCCCATATCGAGGAGCTCGCTCAATTGGTCTTCTGTGATCGGTGACATCTTTAGTCGGTTGGCGTAGATGTCGCGGAGCGTCCAGTCGAGCTCAATATCGTCTTTCCAGTTTCTCATAAAAATACCCCGCTCGAAGGGATTACTACTCTGAAGCGACTAATTTCTGCAAGGCGCGCCGATCGGCCAAAACTTGGCGCCTGTCGGAAACAGCAAAGTGGAATTGCTCGAGAACGAGCCCGAACGCCAGCAGCGCAGCTTCTTCGATTGCTCCGTCTTCGTAGCAGTCGAGTGTTTCTCGCAACACGTCATCTATCGCAATCTGCATATCTTCGAGCTCTTGAGGGGTGGTCGCCTCGCGCGACGCTTCAATCATGTCCAGCACGCGATCGCGGGACGCGAGATAGGCATTTGTCTCATCACGCTTCAAATAGCTGCGTAGCCATGCCCCCCCTGAGCCCAAGCCGGACAGCAACAACAGCCCACCCCACAAAAAATCGCTATATCGCTCTAGGAAGGTGCGATCCGTGCCATCGATATATGCGGCAGCTCCCCGGTGCGCTGGAATCGTTGCATCCTTGTCCGTGTTCGGCTTCTCCAGCGTCGCGATGCCGGGCAACTCCCGCAGCAGCGCGGGCCTTGCGACGAACATCTGGCGCGTCAGCGAGACGACGGTGGTCTCGGCAAGCGATTTAGGCGCAACAACGAGGTGGTCGACGCTGACCGTCTCGATCTTGTCGTCGGGCCTAGCGGGGGACGTGCTAAACGTACTTCCCGGGATTTCCGCGGATTCAAACGCTGGATGCTTTTGTGCGATAGCCTCCGATACGTCAACGCTCAAGAAGTGCGGCTCACCCCGGCTGCGCGCGGTCAACGCGATTGCATCCGCTGATACTTTGCTCTGGAGCGGCCCTACGGCCATGAAGGCATCATTCCTGGAATCCTGCGCCATCGCCGCGAGATCATTGGTGCCGTATTGCACCATCTCGATCTTATCCGATGCGACGCCGGCCTCGGCCAGCAGCAGTCTGAGGAGCGAGGGGTTTGCAGAGGTCTTACCGATGATGGCGATACGTGCAATCACACGTGTGAATGCGTGCACGCGTGTACCGCTTGCTAGGTGATCTACTGGCGAAATTCCAGGGGCTGCGTCCCCGTGTAGCGCGCAAAACAGCCCGTACGGTCCCTTGATGGGGGGTGGGATATTGCCCGGGACCAATGCGACACGCCATGCCTGCCGACGTCTAAAGCAAGACACCAGCAAGCCGCCTGGTTTCTTACTTTCGAGATTTTGTAGGCCGGTGTTCATGCTCGGTGTCTCATTGGAAGATGTGTTTGTCGGATTGCCCAGTGGGTAAGCGGGCGATTGGAATGCTGGCCGCGGCGAACCGCCGCTCGCCGCCGATAGCGACCGCTGGCGTCCATCACGGCGGCTGCGCGATACGAGCTTCCAGGGCGGCCGCCGCGAGGGTGCGCTCGTCCAGCTTGCCTTGCCTCTCCAATGTCGTGAGGGTCGCCCGACGGGCATCGGAGAGCGCGCCCAGGACGAGCCAGCCGTCAGATCCAAGGCGCCTGGCTATGCGGTTTTGTACGACTTCGGTCGCCTCATGCTTCCCTTGGAAAGCCTGCAAGCGATCAACAGCCGCTTGAGCAACAGTTTTCACTATAGGTTCTAATATAGGTTCTATTGAAGGTTTATACCGCAAAGCTTGCGGCATGGTCGTCGGGCCCAGTGCGGCATGGTCACCGTTCTCAGTGCGGCATGGTGATGTCGGCGGCAGCGCGTCCCGTTCCTTCTTTGGCGACACCGCTTTTTGCGGCTTGGTCATTTCTGCAACACTCAGGCTGAGATGGTAAACTCTTCCAGCCCACTGACCGCGCGCACCCTGCCGGCGCTCAACTCTGACGAGGCCGAGCGCAACCAGCTGCTTGATGCGGCGCTGAACGGTATCGACGCTCTGCTCTGTGCCCGAAGCTAAGGTCTCCTGCGTCGGCCAGCAGATTCCGCGCTGGTCAGCATAGTTGGCCAGGCCCAAAAGCGTGAGTTTTGTCGCTGCCGATCCAGTCTCCTGTTTCAGCGCCCATGCGACTGCTTGCCAACTCATCCGGCGCCCCCATCAGGCTTGCAAGTGGGTGCCGAACAAGCTGCATCGAACAACTCCGCCAGGAAGCGTGCTCGAGCGGCAGGCGATGATGCCCGCCATAGAGCCCGCAAAGCGTCCAAGTCGCCCGTTGTACCGGCGGCCCTGCGCATGCCCTCGCGGATCCGTTCCCGCACGGCTGGATTAGCCATGCGGGCTTTGGTCGCCTCGCTGACAGCTGCGCGCTTTTCAGGGTCGTTCCATCGCTCGCGATGACTTCCAGCGATCTTCGCTCGTGTTTGGGGCGAATGCTTCCAACCACCTGGTTTCGTCATCGCGAAGCCCCGGGAATAATAGTTAGATGGTGGTTTGTACCGAGCCGATCTGTTGCTGGACCTTGCATTTTGTTGCGCCGATTTGCGTCAGGCAGCCGTGCTATCGTGGTCTCGCCTGTAACGGCAAGGTCGACCGGAGTCCTCATGACAAAAACCATGGGGTTCACCCTTCTTGCCAATACTCATCGAGATCGATGGCATTCAGCTCCGCTGCGATTCTCATTCGAGCGGCGATCTCAGAGATGTTCACGAGGAGAACGCGGCGGATCGGCGCGCGCTTCGGGAGATCTTGTATGACCCCCTGAAATCGGACAACGCGGTTGTCGTCTCCCAACGACAACGCGAACTTCCTGTCGTGTTCGCGAGCCCCCAGACCGACCCCTCTGTCGATGAGTCCGCACATGATTGGGTCGTTAACCGGCTTCCCCGCGGCTATGCGAAGGCTTGTTTTTGCGATGGCCGGAAAGATGCTGCGATGGAGCGTCGGAGGAACGATGTAACACGACCATGCGACCTGCGCGGCGACTTCTCTCGATAGGCCACATGAGTGATGAAACTCCAACGCCATCATCAGCAGAAGTGTAGCTTCCGGAAGATAGCCGCGCCGTCCATCTGACGTTTCGTAATCATCGTGCTTCGGAACGTGACCGCGCTTTTTCAAGGACTTGAAGGTTTCAATATCCAGCCCGGCCAAAAGACAATGCTGCTCGCGGGTCAAAAGAATCATTCTACGAATCCTATGAAGGGGGCATTACGCCCCCTTCATAAACGAAGCGAAAGGCAAAGACAACGCATAAGGGGGCGCGCCGCCCCCTATGCAGTTCTATGTCGCTCACTCGATGAAAGGATTGTCCAACTGAGGAGCATTTCATGCGCACCATGCATGAACGGAAACTGTTCCACAGAGGAACAGTATTGGCCTAGCGCAGAATTTGCGTCGTTTGACCGTCACGCGGATAAACCGGTGACTTGGACCGCAAAGATCAAGCTCATCAAGCGAGCCCGGTGCGAGCCCCCGCCCTGGCTGGCCCGTACCGACCTGGAACGATTTGCCGATCACTCGCTTGTGCTGCTGGAGCGAGGACCGCGAAATGACCGATGCAACCTTACCGCCAGCGTACGAGCCGGCCGAAGATTTGAAGAACGTCGTCGTCGAGGGCGTCAAAGACGCCGCCGACCGCGTCAGCGCAGCGATCGACGAAGGCCGCAAGCCGGGCCGTCCACTGGACATCCTGGCAAGGGTAACAAGAGACGCGCCCTTGGGGGCACTGCTCGTCGCGTTCCTCTTTGGAGCAGCTCTGGCGCGCCGGCACCGTCGGTAGTTGCGGTCAAGTGACATGAGCCGTGACCCTGCGCGTGAACTCGCCAACGGCCTTTTGAAGCTGGGCGCGATAAATCTTGAGATTGGGGTTTTGATGACTGAGGCGGCTTGGGCAGCGAGCGGCTCTCGGTATACGGCACAGTCAGCTGCGGTCAGTCAGGATCCGACACCTACCGACGCTCAGATCGAAGCGGTTGCGCTGGTGATCGAACAAGAACTGCTCGGCAACTTCGAACTCGGCTTTCAGGCTATGCTTCGATTGAATTATCCGAATGATCGCCTGCGGGAAATTGCGGTCAAAGCGTTGAAGGCCGCGCACGACGCGGCCGCCGATGAATTGCAACGGGCGAACACTGGGAACGATGCTAAATAGACCGCGTTTTGATGTCACCCTGCCCGACCAGAGCCGACATGTTTGCATCACCCCTCGTCGGAATGACTGAAGCGCCCCTCCTCACCCTCGAAGCAAGTCGGGTCGTCGCCCTGCGTATGCAGGTTTTGATGCTTGGCGGGACGGCTGCTTGGGATGAGGCTGATTTGATGGTTCGCGAAAAGACAGTGGCCTTCAGCCAGGCTTTCCTCGATCTTGCGGGCGGGCCATCCCAGTCAGCCGTCTACTCCGATCTCAGAGCAGTGGTGAGAGACAACTACGACAGACTGTCGGCGCCCTCCTGATAAGGTCGAATAACCGATCGTGGTGACGCCAAGCGCCGCAGCCCTTGGCATCCCGTTGAAACGAAGCGTCTACCTGTTCCGGATCGGAACAGGTAGACGACGCCGATCCGTACGTACGTACGGCTAGGAACGATGCTTCGATGCGGCCGTTCACTGAAAAAGCGGAGCAATCGATGAAGGTGGCGCTTTCAAAACAGGAACTGGAGCGCGAGGCTCTGGCTGAAATGCGTACTTTCCCCGGCTGCGAGTCGCTGAGGGCGGTCGACGTCGAGTACACCGATGATCTTAGAGCCGACACGAACTGGACCCTGTACGCATTTGCAGAAGGCGGGATCGATGCGGACGTGCTGCATCGCGCTTTGGAGACCACGGTGGACAAGCTGCGCCATCAATACGAATTGCGCGCGCCTGAGTGATCCCCTACTAGTTGGTCCATACCTACCGCACTCCGACGGACGCTTCCCTCCATGCCCCAAACGACTGCGACCGCGGACGAGTTGATCTGGCTTTTTCACGAGTGGCTCGCGGGCACGCCGCTGCGCAACGCCGGGATCGCGATTATTCCAATCGGCCGCGGCAATTGGTCCGCACTCACGAATGCCACCCAACGCCGTCACCACCCTGATCTCGCGACGACCGTAGCGCGCATTGAGAAGCAGCTCCGCGCACGCTTCCGACTGAAAGACTGATCTGCTCGCGCGCGCTCGGAATTGCATCAGCTTCGACGTCCTTCCAACACGGCAAGCGGTCCCGGTTAAGCTCAACAGTCGCGCACGCTATTTGCCAGATGGATGCGGCCCCAATCTCGATAGAAACCTGTTCCGCACCGGAACAGGTTAGGCGATCCTCCGGCCCAGCCGCGCGAGGTGGACCGGTCGTGAGATGCCAGCCTCGGCCCACCTCATCGGTTGAGTGCTGTACTCTTCAGGAACAGCACTTGCGGCTTCACCGATGATCACCGCGTCACGCCCGCCGCTTTTCACGAAGCTTCGAATTGATCTGCGACATCAAAATCGGTCCGAGCGAGAACTCCCCGTCCCTCGCCTTTTGCGTCAATCCGCGCAGGTATCCGCCGGCAGATCTGATCGCCTCGCCGCGCTGCAGGATGCAGGCCACCACGATTGCGGCCGGCGTTTCGCCCAGCACCTTCTCGGCCTCCTCCCAGGCGCTTGGACTGATCCCTAGCATCGACCGGATGACCGCGGCGGTGGCGAGAAAATCGCGCCAGTTCGCAATCCCGCTTTTGGCGTAATCGACGATGTCGGGGCAAGCGTTCAGCACCATCCCTAACGGATAGGTCGCTTCCACCCTCGCATCTGCCGGCGGCTTTGTCTCGAGAGTTTCAGCCCTGCCTTCTGCAAGGCTAGGTTCAAGATCAATAAGGGGGTCTGTATTTGAACTCTGTATGTGACGCTCGGAATGGGACTCATTGGCGCTCGTATTCTTGGATTTGATGTGTGTTTCGAGAAGATTGAGGACGTCGTCGGCGAGCTGCGAAAGCTCCTCGGCAATCGGCTCAAGTTCTTGCCTGGTCGCCGTCCGCGGAATCCCGTCTACGATGGAGCGGAAGGCCGTGTGGACTTCCTGCCAGTCGGCCGGGCCCTGCCCTCCCCGACGTGTCGGGACACCATCCTCGATGCCCGTAGCGATCATCTTGGCGATGTCGCGCCGGCATAGCGTGATCCGTTCACGGACAAGCTTGAGTGCCCGCGCTTCCGCCTGGATCTCGGCGGCGAGGCCTGCGAACTCTTCCGAGCGGACAACCAGCGGGGACAGGTCGAAGCCGAAGGCGAATTCGATCTCGCCGGCAGTGCCCTTGCGGGCGTAGCGCTTGCCGTTGGGGCTGTCGCGCCGAACGACCAAGCCAGCATCGACCAGCACGGCAAGATGGCGCCGCAACGTGGATGCCGGCATCCCGTGTGCGCGTAACGACAATTGATGGTTGGACGGGAAGACGATCAGATCACCCTCCCCTGTCAATGTGGTCTCGGGATGAAATGTCAGGAGTGCATTCAGCACCGAGAGCGATCGCTCGGAAACCGCGAGCCGTGGTCGGGCGGCACAGATGGTCTGATAGACCTTCCATTTGTGCACGACCTTCTCAGGCGGCCTCTCAGTGGCCACCATCTGGGTTGCCACATGGGCAAGCGTCAGCGACCGCCGCCCAAAGGGCGTCGTGGGGGTATGCGTATTCATATGTTCGCCCTCAGTTAGGGCAAAAGAAATCCGCTCGCCGAAAACGGCGCCAAGACTTGACAGTGATTCGCGGAAGTGTGATTCTCAGAGTGCCAACTTAGAGAAGGGCTTCCGGAACGGCGACGTGACGGGGGCCTTTTTCTTTTGCTCGTCTAATCTCCTGTTTTCTTCTTCGCTCGTCTGAAATCCTGATAAATGGACTCCAGGTTGTTCAAAATCCAATCGCCGAGTTGCGGCCCGTCTTTAGCCGACAGCGCAAGGGTGTAAGACTTTCCGGAACGCCTGCCTGAGACCTTTACGGATTGATCCGACGGCGACCAGGTCGTCGGCTTCGCAAGCTTTGGCCCACCTTGAGGTTTGCGTTGGGATTGCAGGTGGCTCAACAACGTGTTGAAGCGGTCATCCGATTGTGCCTCGGCAAATTTCTCGCCCTCAACGAAGGCGACGGCCTTGGCGGCCATCGTCGGCGTCTGCACAATTTTCTTGAGTTCCTCCCAACGGTCGCGGCCGACACCTTTTGCGGCGCCGATAGTCTCAAGCACGGCGTCCGGGATCAACTCCGCGACAGAGAGCATGCGCGACAGCAAGGTATCGTCGATGGCCAGCGCCGCCTTTATCGTGTCCTTGCCGTAGCTGAGATCAGAAAGACGCCTTGCAAAGCGCGACTTCTCGATAAACGAAAGATTGGAACGAGCAGCATTTTCCTGTCCCTGAGCGACGATGGCAGTAGTGTCGTCCAGCTGCTTGATCACGGACTTCACCTGAAGTCCGAGCTCAAGCGCGACTTTCAGCCGCCGGCGCCCGAAGACAATGATGTAACGGCCCGCCTCCTTGGGATGAGGCCGCACTAGGATCGGGGTATCTTGGCCGCGGGCTTGAATGGCCTCTAACAATTCTTGATACTCTTGATCATCTGCCTGGATGCGATCGAGGATCGGCGACTGGTCTACCAGCGCGGGGTCGAGGCTGACGATAGTTTCGCCTTCCATCAACCTTTGGGATGCTTGTGCGAGTTCATCCAAAGAGCGGCGCATAGCGCCAGAAGCACCGCGCATCGCATAGTCAGCGCGAGCCGTCGTAGCCCCAGCTGGAACCTCAGGCCCCCGTTGCGTCGCATCAGCGCCAGAGAGGGTGCCGAGCAAATTCTTCCTCATGACCGGTCTCCCCATCGAGGAGCTAGACAGTTGATCCAATTAGGAAATCTGGCGTCTTGCACGGCTGTCAATTTAGCGCTCATCGCCGGCCCCATGCGCTATGAATCAAGCTGGCGATTTCGCTGTTGACCGCGTTCATGCTTTCAACGGCGCGCTCGTAAGTCGAGCGGATGAACTGCGACTTCTCTACCTCGTAAAGCGACTGTTTGGTGATGCCGGCATCCGAGATAGCCGTTGATTTTAACATATGGTTGGAGAGCACATTGCCGGCGAACATAGCCTGCATAAACCCGACCATCTGCGCCTGCGGCCCGTCGGTCGGCTCAAAGCGCGTAACGAGATAACGAAACCATTTGAGTTTTACGGCGGCGCCAGCACCCTTAATCGATTGCAGGATGCCCCCGAGCATCAGCAGAAATTGCGACATCGATAGGATGTCGAGCATCTGCGGGTGGACGGTGATCAGGACCGAGGTCGAAGCCATCAGCGCCGTAAGTGTGAGATAACCAAGCTGCGGAGGGCAATCGATCACGACCACATCGTATCGGTCGTCCACGTCCTTCAAAGCCGACGATATGCGCGTAAAGAATGTTCGCCCTTCGTTGGAGCTGCGGTCCGCTGCAGCAAGAGGCGTCTCGTATTCGTATTCTTGAAGTTCGAGGTTGGCCGGCACGATGTCCAGCCCAGGAAAGTTCGTAGGACGGATCGTTTCTCTGATCGACTTTCGGTTAGAATCGTAGCGTAGGGCCTCATACAGCGACGGGTTTTTGTCGAGTTCCGGTTGGATCCCATGGAGAGCCGAGAGCGAGGCTTGGGGATCCAGATCGATTACGAGAACACGATGACCAGTCAGCGCCAGATATTGCGCGAGATGGGCGGCCGTCGTCGTCTTGCCCGAACCGCCCTTGAAATTTACGACCGATATGACTTGCATCGACTCCCCTGCCCGGCGCCGGGGTACGTACCGTTTGACATCGGCCCGCCCGTTCTTGTCCAGGAATTGGCGAAGCTCCATCATCTGCTCGGCCGTGTAGGTCCTCCGTCCCGACGGCGTGGTGGCGGGTTCAGGCCCCTTTCCTTCGAGGTGGATTTTTTTGATGTGACTGGCGGTGACGCCTAAGAATGCAGCGACTTCGGCCAGCGAGAATCCACGAAGCCCTTTGGTGGCATCAGGCGGGAACTGCTCGAATCGCAATATGTTCAGCTTCTCGGAGACAAGCTCACCCTGCTGCAGGATGGTCGTGTCAAAATCGATATCTGTGTTCGCATCCATTAGACCAGTCCCAAAAAACGCTTTTCCGACGCAAATCACCGTTCAAGTGTGAATGTGCCCGATTCTTGAAATCCGGCAAGGATTTTTCCGTTAATGAAAGGTTAACGCGCCAAATTCGGGTCTACGGCGGATTGAATCGCGAGTGCGCGGCATGACGGGGCCGGAAGCGGCGAGTTTACGTCGAGATCTTGCCTGCAGTGAGCTCGATAAGAGCGTCATATAGCGCCCAGAGCGCAATGGAAGCATTGTGTACTTCATTGAAATGACTAGGATATTTTGGA